>DASRLI010000232.1:0-24005 GCA_035648535.1 Occallatibacter sp.
CCATTGGTCTCGGATGGCTTCCGGTATCGGGGGCGAACTCGGGCGGGACCAACTCGATTGACTGGCGCTATCTGATTCTTCCTTCGGTGGCCATGGGCGCTTCGCTGGCCGCCATTCTTACGCGCATGGTGCGCACGGCGATGCTTGAAGAACTGGGACAGGACTACATTCGCACGGCGCGCGCCAAGGGACTGAGTGAGACTGCCGTTGTGTGCCGGCACGCCCTGCCGAATGCGCTGGTGCCGATTGTGACGGTGGTGGGGTTGCAGTTTGGTGCGCTGCTGGCCGGTCCTATTGTGACCGAGACGATCTTCAGTTGGCCGGGACTGGGGCGGCTTACGGTGAGTGCTATCTCCAACCGCGACTATGCGCTGGTGCAGGGATGCCTGCTGTCAATTGGGCTGACGTATGTGCTGGTGAACCTGCTGACGGATGTGGTTTATCGGTGGATCAATCCGAGGATGCGCGGGTAGCCGGTGGCGTTTGCTGGTGTTGGGCTTGTAATGTCCGGATTTGCGACAATAGTCCCGGAATCCGAGTTGTACGCTCGTATCAGATGCTTAATCCTTTAGCTTGCGAGATAACTTTATGACAACCGTTCGAATCTCCGGAGGAGTCGTACATAACCTTCCTGCTGATCTTCGAAAGGCGCTCGCGTCCGACGCGAAGGCACTCGTGGCTTGGGAAGACATAACGCCGCTCGCGCGCAACGAGTGGATCTGCTGGACCATCTCCGTCAAGAAAGATGAGACCAGGCGGCAGCATGTCGAAAGGGTGTGCTCGGAGCTCAAAGAAGGGATGCGGCGGCCATGCTGCTGGCCGGGCTGTCCGCATCGATGAGCATTCTGTGGTGTGATTCGCGCTCGAATGGTTGTTTGGCGTAACGGAGTCTGTGCTAGGAATCGGCATTTCGGGCGAGTCACAGGCAACCCGGAAGTTATCCCGAAAATGGAGTTCTGTCCGGATTGGCGACGAACCGGGCGGAACACCTGCGCTGACCAGAAGCGAGTAAAATTCCAGAGACTATTTGGGGAGGACTTAAGTAAGGGGAATAAATGAGAAGATGGACGATGCGAGTCCTTGGGGGCTTGAATATCCTCTACTGCGCTGCGGGCATCTACTTCACCGCTGTTGCGGTGCGGTTGCAATGGCACCACTGGAGCCAGCCTCCGTCGAAGCACTATTGGCTCTTCTTCTTTCTGTTCTTCATCCTCAATTCTGCACTCATCGGGCTCTTAGCATACTTTGGATTGAAGCTGATCAAAGGCGATGACGCAGCCATCCTGTTGACGAGCGCAGTCTTATTAGCAGAGTTTATGTCTTTCGTGTTGGGCACCATGGTGTTTTGGGTCGGCCTCCCGAAATACGTTCCATTTCTTGACACATCTGCTGACCCGTTGGCCCCACAAATCTTGACGGGGTATCCGATGATAGGTCTGATTGTCACGCTGGTGTTGGCAATTCGAAACCAGAGGGGTCCTGCCCGTCTTTAATACGCCCGATTGATGGCCCCCGGTGAGTGACCGGCAATCCGGACAGAATGCCATGATGAGTCGGCGCGGTGAACGAAAGGCAACCGCAGGTCTTTCGACTCCGCAGCGCTCCTGATGAACGGGCTGATTGAGTGACGTGGTATCCCACCCTTTCGCCAAAAGAAAGGCGAAAGGAAGGGGCACGGGAGCTTTTGGGAGAGAACCGGCGCCGCTTCATCCCGGGACGTAACTCAAACACGCGAGTTGGGCTGTTCAAGATGACAACGGCGTTGCGGTTGTTGGCGTGTCGCCGGCCAACGGGAAGTTATTACTGGGCTACTGACGGATGGGCGACAATCCAGACGAAAGTCATTCGGAAGGTTTTCACTCTTGCTACTACTGCACGAAGAACTCTGCCATTGAGGGCGCTGTTGCCGCGTCACCTGGAGGATTAGGTAGGCCTAGAGCATCCATTACTGTACGCAGCATGCTTTGGTGCTGATAGACCGCGGTCGATGTTTGAGTATAGCCAACTAGTACTTTGGGTCCCCAGAAAACAGGACTGACATGGCCTCCGCCGTATGTCGAATCACTGGTGTCTGCTTCGTCAAATGCCACGATGAGAATGCCATCTCCGTTCGGTTCGAATGCCGGGTAATTGGACAAAGGGCCAATCACATTTGCTTGCAGCCATGAGTCCGCCTGCTGAGGTGTTCCGTCGTGTGCGTCGTCATTTAAGTTCGGAACAATGAATGAGAATTCAGGCAAGGTGCCGTTGGCCAGGTCGACAGCAAATTGGGAAAACGGCCATATGCATTGATTCGCCACTTGGGAGCTGCCGGCGACATCTGAGAGCATCGCGAACGGATTATGCCGAATCGCGTAGAGTCCGATGTTTCCGCCAAGATATCCCTGGCTGACCCCTTCCGTATAGACCCTGAACGAAACGCCGGAAGCCAGCATGCGCCGGGCAATATTATCGACGTTCCAGACGGTCGTTGAATTGTCATCCGTGGTCAGCAACTGTCCTGTTGTCAGCATGAAGTAGTTGCCGATTGATGGATGCGAGTCAGCATAATAGTTTGTAGGCAGAGCGCCCACACTTATCAGGTGATTCAGATTAGGCCACGCACCAGCATTTCCAACTACGGTTGAGTAGCTCTGATTCTCCTCCATCACCATCACTATGTGCCTGCTCGACGGCGTCTGTAACTCCAGAGTGATTGTTGCCTGTCCCGACTTTGTCGTGTCCTGAGTGCTGGTAGCCTTTACAGTCACACTTCCCGCCGAGGCTGGTGCGGTGAAGAGCCCGCTCGAATTAATGCTGCCCCCGCTGGCGGTCCATGTAACTGAGGAACTATAACTGCCCGTGCCCTGAACTGTTGCAGTGCACTGCGATGTTCCATTGGCATTTATAGTAGCCGGATTGCAGCTAACTGCGACCGATGTAATTGTCGGCGCGCTCGCCTGGACACTCACTGGCGCAGTTCCTGACTTTGTCGTGTCCTGAGTGCTGGTGGCCGTCACAGTCACGCTTCCCGCCGAGGCTGGTGCGGTGAAGAGCCCGCTCGAATTTATGCTGCCCCCGCTGGCGGTCCATGTAACTGAGGAACTATAACTGCCCGTGCCCTGAACTGTTGCAGTGCACTGCGATGCCGCGAACGTAGCGACCGTTGAAGGATTGCAGACCACCGATACGGAAGAGATCGTCGGGGAGGGCACTTGGGGACTTAATAGCGGCGACCCGCCCCCGCAGCCTATGACGACAGCTGGCAGCAAACAGGCAAAGAGGGCATACCACAGCTCATTCTTCAGCCAACTGCTTCGCGAATTGCACTGGAGGCTTCTCATAAAGGCGCATCTCCCAGAAAGAACTTTCTCATGCATGCGCGGCGACCTGTTCTCCGTTTCTGAGCGGGTCTGCCTTGCAATGACTGAATCGCTCGCTGATTCCTTAGTAGTGAGATGCTTCCAAGGGACAATTCGCTAAAGCAATTCATCTCCCGCTGCAGGGTGTCGCCTGAGTCTCCGCCTCGAATGCAATCACTTCTCGCTCGTCAGCATTCTCAACGATTGCTATCAGGCAGAGCAATGCCCCGCGTCGAAGTTAGAGACCACCCATGCGGTATGAGCCAGCACCAAACCGCCGAAGTATGCAGCCTCTTCCAAAGCGGACGGCTGGATAAGTATTTCTGAATCAAGATCTTTGTCGGTGCGCGTGATCTCATTTTGGAGTGCAAGGTCCAGTAGTTGGAGAGTAACCGTTAATCCGGAAGTAACCTCGCTAAGCCGGGTGCAGCGGAACAATCTCCGCCTTCAGTTCCCCATCTTCCCCAACCGTCAGCAGACCGACTGTTACGGGCAAGTCGAAGCGGCGCGGGCCGCATGAGCCGGGATTTAAATAGAGGACGCCTTTTTTTATGAAGTAGTTGGGCACGTGCGTGTGGCCGTGGAGGACGGCGGCGAATTTGCCTGCTGCTGGATCAAGGTGCAGGGTCTTTAGGTCGTGGAGCATGTAGATATAGCGGCCTTCGATGAGGGCTACTTCGGTTTTCGGGAGTTTGCTGCAGGGGCCTTCGCGATCTACGTTGCCGCGGACCGCGGTTACGGGGGCGATTTTCTCGAGTTCTTTCAAGATGGAGGGCTTGCCTACGTCGCCGAGGTGCAGGATGCGTTCAACGCCCTTGAGTGCGGGGAGGACTTCGGGGCGGAGAAGGCCGTGGGTGTCGCTTAGGATGCCGATGCGCATGGATTCAGAATAGCGGGGTCCGTGGGCCGAGCGGAATTGGGCGATCCACCTTGAAGTTCTTCGCATCGCTGCGAACTTCAGGATGGGAACCCCTGGGTGTCCGGCGACAATAGGGAGATGATGGAAATCGACCGGGTAGACGAAGGGAACGTTCGAAGCAACTGGCGGCATGCGGTAGCGGCCTACACCCAACCGCGAGTGCTGCAGGTGCTGGGTCTCGGATTTGCCAGTGGCTTGCCGCTGCTGCTGACTTATTCAACTCTTTCGGCGTGGCTTTCAACAGTCGGCGTGCGGCGCGCAGCGATCGGGACCTTCGCCCTGGTTGGCACGCCTTACGCATTCAAGTTTCTGTGGTCGCCGCTGATGGATCGAGTCCCTCCGCCACTGCCTTTGGGACGGCGGCGCGGTTGGGGAATCACGATCCAGATCCTGCTGATCGGCGCAATTCTGGCTCTAGGATTGTGCGATCCAAAGCACAACTTGCCTTTAATGGCCGCCTTGGCAGTCGTGGTCGCGTTCCTGTCCGCGAGCCAGGACATCGTGATCGATGCCTGGCGCGTGGAGAGCTTGAGTAGCGATCAGCAAGCTCCCGGAGCCGCCGTGTATCAGTCCGGCTACCGGATCGGCATGCTGGTAGCCGGGGCAGGCGGCCTTTTGATCGCAGCGTATGTGGGGTGGTTCGCGGCCTACGCCACAATGGCTGCGCTCGTCGGTGTGGGGCTGCTGGTGTTTTTGCTGGGCCCCGAGCCGAAGGTCTCGGCACAAACTTTCTATGCCGTGGGATCTGGATGGCATGCGATTCGCCACGCGTTTTCGACCGCTGTGATCGGTCCCTTTCGCGATTTCACGAGTCGGCCGTTTTGGCCCGTCATTCTGATCGCCGTTTTCGGATACAAGCTGGGCGAGGCGATGGCGGGAGTGATGTCGACGCCGCTTTATATTTCATTGGGGTTCTCGCTGCCGGAGATCGCCGCTGCGTCGAAAGTGTTCGGATTTTTCTCTATTGTGACGGGGGCTCTCATCGGCGGCATCGTGACGACCAGGTTCGGAATCCGCCGCTCGCTGATTCTTTGTGGGATTTTGCAGTCGGTTGGGAACCTGTTTTTTGTTTTGCAGGCTGTAGGTGGGCATCGGATCGGCTACCTTGCTTTATGTGTGACTGCCGAAAATCTCACGGGTGCGATGGCAGGGACCGCGTTGGTGACCTACATGTCCAGTCTATGCTCGCCCGCTTTTACAGCGACTCAGTTCGCGCTGCTTTCCTCGCTTGCTTTGGTTGGCCGCACAGTGGTGGCCTCTTCGGGAGGAATCCTGTCAGAGAAGATCGGCTGGGTGCGGTTCTTTCTGCTGACCAGCGTCGTCGCGTTGCCGGCCATTCTTCTGTTCTTCTGGATTGGACCGCGCGACGAATTCAGGAACGACCAAAGCAAGCCGGCCCTCAAAGGCGTGGATGCCGAGTCCTAGAGCCAAGCTGCCGCCGCACGCGGATACGTGTCCCGCCCCTTACTTTGGTGAGAGGAAGTCCGAACGAGAGCCAAACTACAGCGACATAAGCGCGAAGGTGGGGTTGAACCGGATATGACGCAATTTGTGAAGGTATTGATACTTACCACGGGGCTGGTGGTGCTGATGATTGCAGGGCAACCGCAGGCATATTCGCAGAGCGAAAACAGGGCAAACATTCAGACCGCAGATGAGCAGTTACTTGCCCGTGCCAACCAGGAACGCGCGCAGGTTGGTGCAGGCCGTTTGCAATGGGACCCGGCATTGGCGGCGGCCGCGCTTTACCACTGCAGGCGCATGGCCGCCGAGGGACCGATTGCTCACCAATACAGAGGCGAGCCGGACCTGGCAGCGCGTGCAGGCCAGGCCGGTGCGCACTTCAGCCTGATTGAAGAGAATGTGGCCGTCGGATCAACCGCGGACACTATTCACGAAAGTTGGATACACTCGCCAGGGCACCGCACCAACCTGCTGAACCCCGAGGTTGATCGCGTTGGAATAGCGGTGGTGGCCAGCCGCGGCGTGCTGTATGCGGTGGCTGACTATTCTCAGGTTGTGCAATCGCTGACCGCAACCCAGGTGGAGAGTCGGGTAGCGGCATTGATCCGCCCAAGCGGGCTCTCGATTCTCGCCGATCCCTCGCTGGCGCGGGCTGCGTGCGCGACCGACGAAGGGGTGCCCCACTCCGCGAACAGCCAACAACCCGGCTTTGTGATGCGCTGGCAGGGCTCCGATTTAACGCGCCTGCCTCCGGCGCTGGTGAATCGCATGGACACGAGACGCTATCACCGCGCGGCAGTGGGCAGTTGCCCGGCGCGGGGCGTTGATGGCTCATTCACGGCTTACCGTGTGGCCGTGCTGCTGTTTTGATGCGACCTCAACCGAAGTCCTGGTGATCTTTCCAGAGCTCTGACCAGGGCATGCGCGGCGGACCACAGACGAAGATGTCGGGATGATACTGGCTCTCTTCGTTGCGGAGACCTTCGGAGTTTCCGTTGTGTCCGGCGAAGCGGCAATTGGTGAAGATTGCGTTGGCTTGTTCAGGCCTGAGACCGATGACGATGAAAGTGGTGAGCTGAGACGTTGGGTAGCCACGCAGATACTCGGAGTTGGTGGTGCCAATGGGCTGCGGTAGGCCATACGCGGAGCCGAGGATTTCGATGGCTCCATACTCGCCGTAGTTGCCCGTGGTGATGCCAAGGTGCGCCTGCTGGTCGGGCGGGAGTGAGTCGCGAATCTGAGCGACGGTGCGGACGAGATTGTCCCAGCCGAATTCTTCGCGGAGGTCGCCGTTGCGGCTGAGGGCGAAGTCGCGGAGCAGGCCGCTGTTGGCGAGCGGAATAACGATGGCGATGATGTAGGCGCCGACTAGCGCGATTCCTGAAAAGAAAACAGTGGTGGTTGTGCGACGGGCCCAGCGGGGTAGAGACGCGAGCCAGCGCTGACCCATGACCGCGCCCATGGCGATGAGCATTGGGTAGGCGGCGGCCATGTAGTAGTTGCGGCCCTTGCCGAAGAGGAAGAGAGCGAGGGGAACCAGATACATGAAGGCGAGCATGCGATAGCGGCGGTTGAGGAGAAAGCCTGCGAGTCCGGTGAGCCAGAGCGGTGCGGCAAAGAGATTGGCGCAGACGAGGAACTGGCCTTTGAGGAAAGCGTCGGCGCGGCCCTGGGCTACGTCGCGCACGTGGATGTGCTGGAGGAAGTGGTAGGAGATGAAGTTGTGGTGGACAAGCCACAGGAAGTTGGGGAGGAACATCAGGAGTGCGAGGACGATGGCGGCAAAGAACCATGGGCTCTTGAAATAGCGGCGTGCGGGGGTGAGGACGAGGCCGGTGAGAATTCCTGCGATGTAAAAGACGATGGCGTATTTGGTAAGGAGGCCGAGGCCGACGATAGCGCCTATGGCGATCCACCAGCGGGGATCTTCGGTGCGGAGGAGGCGGATGACGAAGCAGGCGATGAGCACCCACCAGAGGAAGTCGAATGATGTGTATTGGAACTCAGTTCCGTTGAAGAGCGGCAAGGGGGAGAGCGCGACGGCGAGGGCGGCGGTGCATTGAGCGAGACGGCCGCCTCCAAGATCTCTTGTCATGATGCCTGTGGCGATGAGGGCCGCGGCTTGCGCGAGGACGGAGAATAGGCGGAGGCCGACGAGAGAGACGCCAAAGAGCGCGAGGTCGATGTGTTCGAGGAAGGGCGTCAGGGGCGGATAGGCGACGAATCCCCAGTCGAGATGGCGCGCGTCACTTAAGAATTGGAGTTCGTCGCGATGAAAGCCGTAGCGGCCGTTGGTGAGCATGTGAAGCAGCGCGACTGCGGTTGCAATGCCGATGAGAATTGCCCATGCGGGCCGGCTCTGGGAGGCGCCCACGCCGGAACGATCGTCTCTCGTGATTGAAGGTCGTGTGATTGCAGGCAAAATCTACCCCCTCGCCCCATTTGCAGCATTTTACGCAGTGAGTGGGGCTTCGGTTCCCTGGCTTTTTTCGAGGCTTCTTTCAAGGGGAGAAAGGATCTTGACGGAGGCCATTCCGGCAGCGGTTGCGGACTGGATGCCCATGTCGGTGTCTTCGAAAACGAGGCAGTTCTTTGGGGCAACGCCGAGGCGGGTGGCGGCGATGAGATAGGCGTCGGGAGCGGGCTTGCTGTTCTTGTAGTCTTCCGCGCCGACGATGGTTTCGAATTTATCCATGAGGCCAAGGGTGGTGAGCGAGTTGGTGACGGAGTTGCGGCGGCCGCCGGAGACGACGGCGAAAGGGATGCGGCCGTGCTCGGCGTGGATGAGTTCGAGGACCTCGGGGATGGGCTTGAGTTCGGGGAGGAGCGCGAAGTAGAGATTCTCTTTGTGCTCAGCGAGGGCTTCGGCGGGCATGTTGAGGCCCTGCATCCGGTTGAGGTCGGCGATGATTTCGACGGCGGGCTTGCCGCCCCAGGCGTAGAACAGCTCCTCATCAAACGTGCATCCCCATTCTCCAAGCGCCTTCTTCCAGGCGATGTAGTGGAGCGGCATCGAGTCGGCGATGGTGCCGTCGCAGTCGAAGAGATAGGCGTGGAATGGGCCTGGGGGCAGGTTGAGTTTCATGCGGAAGTGGAGCTCCTTTATTGTGTGATGCGGTGGAATGTGTGTTGGTCCAGACAATGATTCTACGGGCGATTGATGCCTGACGTTGCAGGGCGCGAATGGCGGGTCCGGGCCGATCGGAATGCAAGTGAAGGCTTGCGGAGATTTGCCGTCAGCCGGCTGCTGCAGCTTTGGCCGGCTCGGTGGCGCAGCCGCCTTCGCCGGGCTTGGTCGGCTCCATTTTGAGGGCGTTGTTGAAGCGGTTGAAGTAATTGAAGAGGCCGATGGCGCAGAGTAGTTCGACGATTTCGCCTTCGCTGTAGAAGCTGCGCAACTCGGCATATTGTTCGTCGCTGAGGGCGTGGGAGTCGCGGGTGACGGTTTCGGCTAAACGCAGGGCGGCTTTTTCAGCTAGGGTAAAATCGTCGCGCTGCGGCCATTCGGCGAGGTGGGCCAACTGGTCGTCTGTCCAGCCGAGGCCGCGAGCGAGGATGGTGTGGCTGGCGAGGCAATAGGGCGTGACGTTCACCTGGCTGGTGCGGACAATGATCAGCTCTTTGAGCTTGGTGGAGACCGTGCCGGTATTCAGAACGGCTCCGAAGTGCGCCTGCATGGTGGCGAAAATTTCCGGCCGGTGCGCCATGACGCGGAACATGTTGGGCACATTGCCGCGCTGGGCAAAGGCCTTGTCGTAGAGCGCTGCCATATCCGGGGAAACTTCGCTGCGGTCAAGCCGGGAAATCCTGGACATCGGGCCTCCTTGGTTTTTCTGCCAGTGTGGATTCTGACTCTCTATTCAGCCTACCGTATCTCTCTGATCGGCACCCGGGATCGTCGTTTCTGTCCTCCTTCATGCCGGCGCGGGCGGCTGGAATTCCCGTTTTGCAATTCTGGTTCACAATCTGGAAAAACACTAAGGAAGCTCCACTTTTCGTGGGCAAGTTCTTTTGACGCGACCCTCGCTCTCTGCTACCTTGGTAGTGGACAATTCAACGCCAAAACACTCCTCAGTAGCTCAATGGCAGAGCATTCGGCTGTTAACCGAAGGGTTGTAGGTTCGAGTCCTACCTGAGGAGCCAAAGAATCAATAACTTACAGCAATTTATCTGATTCTCAACCCCACGAAACCCCACGGTAACGCAAAGACTGCTACCTGTCTTCAAGCAGCCTCTCGCTTCATGACCATCTGAACAACTTTTGAGTTCGCTTGCTGCTTAGCTTTTAGGGATGCGTTGCCGTAGACATTCATGGTCGTTGCAACGTTGCTGTGACGCATCAGCTTTTGCTGTACGCCTACAGGAGCGCCGGCTTCGTCCAGGAGCGCGCGGTACGTATGCCTGAGTGTGTGCCACCCAAGCCCCTTGATGCCAATTCCTTCTCTCTTGGGTTTGAGAATGTTCCGCTGAATGATGCCAGCGTAGAAGCAACCCCCGGTGACGTGGGAAGGGAAAACAAGCCCCTCCGAGCGGTCACCCTTCACCTTGAGGAGGACATCGGCGAATGCAGGATCAAGAGGAATTTCGTCGTGTGACGCCTCGGTCTTCACCTTACCGATCCGACCGTTGACGACTCCCTGTTGAACCAACAATGCCCCTGCCTTGAAGTCGATATGCTCCCAGCGGAGGGCCAACACTTCAGAGACCCTCATCCCGGTACACATCGCGACAATGACCATCGTCTTGTGTGGCTCCTTTAGGACGGTTAACAATTCTTGGAACTCCTCAGGAGAAAGTACCTGAGGCCTCTTTTGGCGTCTGCTGCTGTCTTTCACCTTCACAAGTTCGATAGCCGATGATCGAACAACACTCCTTCATTCGACACAAAAGAGTAAACCATGTGCTACGGCGCGTCGGCAGCAGACTTTCCACGATCATCCCGTGTGCGCTCGCCTGCTGCCTGGCACCGATCTGAAAGGCTAGGCCACTGCTGCCTGTACCGGAGTCTTAAGCTTATGGACGAAGGCAAAATAGGCCACCATCACGCGAAATGTCTTCGACCGATTGACTCCGCAGAGAATCTCTCCTCCGACCCTCTCCAGCTCATCGGCAATCTCGTACGTCAATGGAAACACGAATGCGGTGTCGATAGTCTGGAACGGAATGTTTAGCCACTGGTTGTTGTAGAACGCAACGAGTTGCGCCTGCGCGGCCTTGGTCTTGAAACTCATGATGATGTGTTCAGCGAGGGCGTTCTTTTTCCTGATTTTGAGCACGGCAAAGAGTTGATTGAAATGGCTCTTGGTGAATCTGGAATCGACGGTAAGCCGGAGTTGAGTGCGCGTCTCTGCGGGCGCAACGACTCTGCGCTTCGGTCGGGTTGTGGCCTTCTTCGCAGCGGGCATATGGTTTCCCTCTCAAGACGTATCTTACAGCATACCTATATGAGGCTGGAGGACCATGCGCTAACCAACAGTAACCAAAGGAGCTCACGGGAAGGGAACGCTGGGAAAGTAGTGGATTCATTGCATGAAGTGGCGAAGGATTCAAATCTGATAGACCGTAATGAGTCGAACCGTGAGGGGGATGGAGAAAAGAGAACCGGCCAAAGACCGCGTATTGCATCGAAGTAGACATCGCGCGAGAGTACTATGGCCTGCTAGCGGAGTAAGCGCCAACCGCGGCCTTGTGCGCGTAGCCGTGGGTTGCGTCGTCTTAGAGATTGGCAATAGTGCATTCAACGGTTACGGCACGTTCATTGAGCCTTGTTTTCCATGGATGTAATCCGTGACGAAAACGTGCCACCGTTCATGTTCCGTAATGCAGTCACGAATTACGAGTTCATGCCTTATTTACTGCTTGCATTTGCAATGAATAAGTGGTAGTTTTTCTTGCAATGGATGCGAGAGAAATATGAGTCAAACAATTGAAAATAAAACAGCATACCGCATTCGAGGAACAGGGGAAGGGTGGGCGTTCTCCTCGCGCGACTTCTTAGACCTAGGGGGCCGCCCCACTATCGATTCGGCGCTCCACCGCCTCGAGAAGCGAGGCGAGATTCGCCGGGTCATCCGCGGCATCTACGACTACCCTCGCTTCAGCAAACTCCTCGATCAGCACTTGAGCCCTGATATTGACCAGGTTGCAAGGGCTTTGGCGCGGAAGTTCCGTTGGCGAATCCAGCCAAGCGGGGCCACCGCTCTGAACTTTCTCGGGCTCTCCACCCAGGTTCCCGCCCGCGCTGTCTACCTGTCAGATGGGCCAACCAGGGTTTACCAGGTCGGTAATATGGCTCTGGTTTTCGAGCATACGGCCCTGAAGGAATCAGGGGTTAAGCTCAAGGAAAGCGGACTGATCGTTCAGGCGCTCAAGTCGCTCGGCCAGGAGCGGATCACCCCCGAGGTCATCTCGAAGATTCGGACATGGTTGCCGGAATCGCTGCGCGCCAAGGTGCTGGCAGATACCAAAACGGCGACGGGATGGGTCTACACCGCAATCCAGCAGATCACACAACAGGAGTTTCATGGATAGGATCGCCACCGGACCGCCCGCAGACAGGCGGGATCTATTCAGTGAGACGGCAAGCCGGCTCGGAATGAATCCCGCCATTGTCGAAAAGGACTTCTGGGTCTGCTGGATTCTCAAGCACCTCTTTGCGGAGCCCATCCTCAAGGGCCAGATGGTTTTCAAAGGCGGCACCAGCCTCTCCAAGGTCTTCGGACTGATTGATCGATTTTCGGAAGACATTGACCTGATCCTGGATTGGCGTCTTCTCGGCTACGGCCAAGAAGAAGGCAATGATCCCTACCAAGCCATCCAATCGAAGACAAAACAGAGCCGTTATAACCAGGAAATGAATGCGAAGGCCGCTGAGTACATCAGGGCGACGCTGCTCGGTCAACTGAGTCAGCTCTTCGCAGCGGTTTCTGATATTGCCGCAAGTATCGACGAGGACGATCTTCACACAGTGAACGTGATCTATCCGGCGTCGTTTTCGGCTGAATACATCCGTCCCGCAGTCCGGCTGGAAATTGGGCCGCTTGCGTCATGGGTTCCGTCCAACGCCCATACCATTCAGGCGTATGCAGCTCAATCCTTTCCGGGCGCCTTCAACGATCCAGCTTGCGCGGTCGTCGCTATCGATGCAGAAAGAACCTTCTGGGAAAAGGCCACGATTCTACATCAGGAAGCCCACCGTCCCGGAGCGATACCAGCCCGGTATTCGCGCCACTACTACGACCTGTTCAAGTTGGCGAGAAGTCCGGTCAAGCAGGCCGCCCTTTCCGATCTGGATTTGCTGAAATCGGTGGTCGAATTTAAGAAGCGGTTCTACTACTCTTCTTGGGCGGACTACGACATGGCGAAGCCGGGTTCATTCCGGTTAAGTCCGCCTCCGAGTCAGATTGCAGCACTGGAACGCGATTACCGCGCAATGCGCGACATGTTCTATCGGGAGCCCCCTGAATTCGCCGCTATTCTCGCGGGAATGGAGGCATTGGAACAAGATATCAATACGCCGGCGCTGTCGGCATAAATAATTTGCACCTGCGGGTTGATGGGTAGTTGTGTCCTAATAGGTGCGGGAGTGATCGAGCAATGGTTCGTGTGCTACACACCGGGGACTGGCATATAGGGCAGACACTGCGCGGTTATTCGCGCGAGTACGAGCAGGCCCAAGTATTCGACCAGTTGATTGGAATTGTTGCTGAAAGGGGAATCGACGTGCTGATCGTGGCGGGCGATATCTTTGATAGCCAGAATCCATCGGGCGAGGCACAGAGGCTGTTCTACGAGACGATTGAACGGCTGCATCGTGCGCGACCATCCATGAAGACAGTGATCGTTGCTGGTAGCCTGCTCCGCCGGGTTGCTCCAGAAGTCTACGAATCCGATGCTTCCTTGCAGAATCTGAACCAATTCTGATGCAAGCTTCTTCATGGTGTCCAGGTATCCTGGCGGAACGGGTTCTTTTCCGAATGTCAGATTGGCAAGATGTTCGAAGAATGTCGTCTCCTCGCGGGTAAGACCTTCGGCTGTCGATTTTCTCCCTGCCATCGCATCGTTCCGCAAGTGGGTGAGCTCGCGGGTTAGAGCATCCCAGTCTTCGCGATGCTGTTGAATCAAGTGCTCCAGCTTCTGCGATAGTGATTGATAGAATGCTGGGTCTTCATCGAAATGAATCGTACAGTGCTTCCTGATGCCGTGCTCCATCTCACTCGCCTTCGCCTCCATGTTGCCTGCTGCGTGGAGCTCTAATTGCTCGATAAAGTCATCCGCAAGAAGCTCGACAGGAGGCACCATAGGATTGATTCCAAGGCTGATCAGATGTTCATTGATGAGACGTTTTACCTTCTCTCCGGCATCACCCAGCTCCATCGTTTCGTCTTTGTAGCGCTCTTTGGTCATGCGCAGCAGGTACCCAAAACGTCTGGCTGGCACACGATACGCATCGGCCGCGACGTTCGGGAGCACGATATCCAGGCTTACCAGAAACTTCTTCCGGTAAACCTCAAAGTCCGCCCGCAGCTTGATATCCCTCAGAGCCTTAACAGCTTGATGTACCACAGCCACTTCGCTGGCCACATCCGGCAGTGTGCCTTGCGCAAATTCTCTGATGCGGGAGATTCCGGTAGCTTCGAAGTGCTGAATCGATCTCTCATATCGTTGCTCCAGGACCGGCAGTTCCGACAAGATGCTTTTCAGGCCGTTGAGAAGTTCTTCCTCTTCTCCGGCTTTTGCATACAGCGATAGCGCCTCGGTCAGGTGATGCGCGAGACCGATGTAATCCACAACAAAGCCGCGCTTCTTCCCAGTGGCGACCCGATTCACACGGGCGATGGCCTGCAGTAGTGTATGCTCCTTGATCTTCTTGTCGATGTACATGACCTGTTCGACCGGCGCATCGAAGCCGGTTAGCAGCATGTCGCAAACCACCAGGAAACCAATGCTTGTGTGAGCCTTGTCGGGATCGACGCGGTTGAAGGGCTTGCAGAAATTCTCCACTGCATTCAATTCACGCGCCTCCCTCCTTGCAGTCGTCACGGATACCGGTTCATTTGTGCCATCGCTGGAGATGACGACCACAGCCTTCAGTAAAGCCATCACAATAGTCTGTCAAGAAGTTCAGCACCGCAACAAAGGTACCAATTTCACTGTGGACATGGCTCAGTTTATTGATGACCCACAACAAAATGCTGGTGGGCCGAGTGCGTGTCGTGTCTTGATCTGTTGCCAGATCGTGCTCCTGGTGAAGTCTGGTCACCGATGACAGAGGTGATTCAACGCGAATGAGTGTCCGAGAACAACAACAGCTTCGGCCTTCAAAACTCTCTACTGGCTGCTACCTTCGCCGGCTGGCGTATATACTTCATCCGACGCGCGACCGATTCTCAAAGAGGCCGCCTACGACATCCATGGCGGCGACAGAAAGGAACCAATGCGCCGACTCAGTCACTCTCAATCGCAGACCCTCGGCGGTCTCGAAGGTTCAGGCAACCATGACCACGCGCTCAGCAGGCGCCGGTTCCTCGGCCTGATAGCGGCTGTGGCCGGCACAGGAGTGGCCGGCCCGTCCGGCGCTGCCGCTGCTGAATCAAAACGCGACGTCTACATCGTGCCCAATTTCCATCCAGCGAGCTGCGGTTGGCTCACCACCTTCTCGCGCGAGCGCGTCTATTGTGCCAACAGCTATCTGACCCATCTCGATCGGGTCGGTACAGACAGCAACTATGCCTTCGTCCTCTCCGAGATCAACAACATCATCGCCATCATGAACTTTCGCCCCGAGCGCTTTGCGGAGATCAAGGCACGCGTCCGCGAGAAGCGCGTTGAGCTGGTGAACGCCATGTTTCTGGAGCCCACCATCAACCTCTCTGGGGGAGAAGCGCTAGTGCGCATGGGGGTTCTGGGCTTGCGCTGGTACCAGCAGGTTTTCGGACTCCAGCCTCGCTATGCCTGGACCATCGACGTATGCGGCACCCACGAGCAGATGCCGCAGATTTCCGCGGGGCTCGGGCTGGATGCCATGGTCTATACCCGCAAGAATCCCACCGGCAAAACCATCTACTGGTCAGTTTCGCCCGATGGTTCAAAGATTCTCATTCTAAGCCCCGGCCACTACAGCGAAGCCCAACCCATCTTTTCCAGCAAGACTCCGCTCACGGCGGAGCAACTTCATGCGCTCGACACATTCTTCGCGGGAAAAGACAAAATCACCCCCTCCGGCGCGCCAGTCCTAGTCCTCGGCGGTGGCGACGATTACTCCTGCGCTCCTGAGGTCAAAGAGTATCCGTCTCAGCTCCTCAATCAATGGCAGGCTCTTGATTCCCAGAGCCGCATCCGCTTCTCTACGCTCAGCCAGTACGTCGAAGCCGTGCTCCCCGGTATTCAGTCGGGGGAAATTCAGATTCCTACTACTCGCGCGGGCACAGCCTACGAATTCGACGCATTCTGGATCGAAAACCCCGAGGTTAAGACCCGCTACCGCACCCACGAGCAGGCACTTCAGGCAGCTGAAATCCTCTCCACCATCGCCAGTCTCCGCGGCAAATACAGCTATCCCGTCAAAGACACCAACAGTGCGTGGATCCTCATGTGCCTCAACATGGATCGAAACACTCTCTGGGGTTCGGCCGGAGGGATGGTCTTTGTGAGTGAGAGCTCCTGGGATGTGCGCGACCGTTTCGACTGGGTCAGCAAGACCACCTCGCGCCTCCTTGATGAAGCGGCTCGCTCCCTCCTGCCCGTGGGCACCGCCGTCGGACTCTTCAATCCGCTTAACTGGAGGCGCTCTGACCCCGTCGCCCTTGCACTCCCCGCCGGAAAAAGCCTGGAAGACGTGCCTTGCGAGACTCTGCCAAATGGCTACATGCTTTGCAGTCCAGGGCTGCCTGCGTTCAGCATCGGCGGCCACACACTCTCCGATGCAGCCCCCGCCCAGCCGAGAACAGTAAATACCTCCGCTGCAATCGAAACGGCAAACTACATCGCACAGATCGACCCAAAGACCGGTGCGCTCTCCAGCCTCCGCCTGAAGCCCTCGGGCCGTGAACTGCTGCGTGGGCCAGCTAATGTTATTGTGGCCGAGCGGCCCACCAACGAGGAGAAGAACCCAGGCGACTTCATGCCTCCCCGTCCCGGCCGAGTGAAGCTCGACTCATCAAGCGACCACGATTCCCAGGTCAGGATTGAACGCGGACCCGTTTCGATCAGCGTCGAGGCGGTCAGCAGTTTCTGGGGTGGTGGCGCGCTCATCCGTCGCTTGCGGATCTACCACGACTATCCCCGCATCGACTTCGAGACCGAACTCAACGACATCCCCGATTACTCGGTTGTGATCGCCGAGTTTCCACTTGCGGAGGACGTCGTCGAAGTTCGCCGCGGCATCCCCTACGGCTTCGCGCATAGTGGGTGGGCGCGCCCCAATCCCGAATTGCCCGGCTGGAACAAAGGTATCGTTCCAGCCGTGCGCTGGATGGACTTTGAACTCGCTGGCGGTGGGGGTGTTGCACTGCTGGACCGTGGCCTCACCGGCCGAGAGATCAACGGCAACACGCCCTTGATCTACCTGCTCAACGCCGAAGATCAGTACCACAAGTTCGACAACCCATGGACCAGCGGGAAGGGCAAGCACGTGTTCAGCTACGCGCTAGTACCCCATGCAGAGCCCTGGAAGCAGGCCCGCATTCCCCACTTCGCCTGGGAGTACAACCAACCTCCCGTCCTGCTCGACAAGGTCTCAATCAGTCCGACCGAGTCCTTCCTTGAAACCTCAGACAACATCATCGTCGAGGCCATGCGAAGGGAAGGGGACCACATAGAACTGCGCTTTGTTGAATCACTCGGTCTTGCGGGAGCCGCTACCATTAAGCTCTCCCTGCCCCACGGCACGGCCTACATCACCGACCTCACTGGCAGACACAAGTCCAAGCTCTCCGGCTCAGGCGCCTACACAATTCCCGTTCAGCCCCAGCAGATTGTGACCCTCCACTTTGAGACGGCACGCACGCTGCCCGTTCCAGACCCCATCACGGCATGGGATGAATTCGTGCCCAAGGAAAAACTGGCGGCGCTCCATGCCTACGATCCGAACGTGAAGGGGCATCCGCCCTTTGGAGGTGGAAGCGCGAATTTCTGACAGGCGCCCCTCGCACGTATTTGCACCAGACCCCACGACGGGATGTTAACTTACTCCTTTAATCAGATGCCGTCGATCCGACTTACCGCGCGTAACCGGCCAGCTTCAGCACATAAGCGTAGTTCCCGGGCAGATGTTCCGGAAGCGTCACCTGGAGGTTACTGTCCGCGGCCTTCGTCTCCAGCGGTTTTGCATCACCCAAAATTGTCACCTGCTTGCCCGGCTGCGCGGCCACACCCACAATCGTCGTCGTCCGCGCTTTCGGAGCCCCCAGTATCGTCGCGTACAGATCGCTACCCTTGCGCGTGAAGCGCAAATCATCACCTTCGGCAGTCTTGCCCACGGCGCGCTCCCACGGGTGGGTGTCGTAGATGGCCTCGCCATTCTGCTTGAGCCAAGCTCCGAGCGCCTTCAACCGCTCCATCTGCACCGGAGGAATCGTTCCATCGGCTTCCGGCCCAACGTCCAGCAGCAGGTTACCGTTCTTGCTCACGATGTCCACCAACATGGCAATCAGATCGGCGGGGGCAATCGTCTCCGCTTCGCCTTCGGCGCGGTTATAGCCAAACGACCGCCCCAGACCGCGGCACTCCTCCCACTTCTTCTCGCTGATCTTCTCGACGTTTTGATACTCGGGCGAAACAAAATCGGCATGCTTGATTCCAAGCCGATCGTCTATGACTCCATCCGGCACAGCGTTGTAGTAGTCGGCTTCAACCTGCATGGGCCGGCCAGTTTTCGGCCAGTCGATGTCGTTCCACAGGACCGCCGGGTGATAACGATCAATCAGCTCGTGAATCTGCGCAAAAGCATAGTCTCCGTAGGCTTGCGATTCCGGCTTGACGGACTCGTAGTCCTGGGCCGTCTGGATGGGGCCAGAGTTGAAGGTCCAGTCGTACCCGCCGGAGTAATAGAGTCCCATCTTCATTCCCTCTTTGCGGACGGCGGCCGTCAGCTCGCCGACAATGTCCCGCTCCGCGTGCCGCTTGTTCTGAGGAATTGAAGGATTGGGATTCACCGTCGTGCTGGGCCAGAGAGTGAAGCCTTCGTGGTGTTTCGTTGTGAGCACAACGTAGCGCGCCCCTGCGTCGCGGAAGGTGTTGGCCCAGTTGTCGGGATTCCACTTCTTCGACTCGCGGTTGAAGATGGGAGCAAAGTCGTAGTAGCTGAAATTGGCCCCGTAGTGTTCCCGCTGATAAGCCTGCGTCGGCGAGCCCGGAATGCGCATGACGTTCAGGTACCACTCGGCATAAGGGTTGTACTTGATGTAGTCCGCGTTCGTAAAGTCGTGATCGGGATGGGAGAGCGGCGCCCAGCCGGGCACCGAGTACAGCCCCCAGTGGATGAAGATCCCCAGCTTCGCCCCCGCATACCACTGCGGCAGCGGGTGACTGTCCAGCGACGCAAGCGTCGGCTCATACGTCGTTTTCTCTTGTGCCGTGCACACTGCGCTTGCCGCCAGCAGCAACCCTGCCAACGTCAAAAAGAATCCAACTCGACGGATCATTGCCAATTCTCCTTCAGAGCTCCGGTTATCGGTAACGCTAACGTTAACGTATAATAGCCCTCCGTCACGATTCTGCCAACCTTGTAGCGCAAGTGCGCGCCGCAGCCTGCAGTTAATGGAGCATCAGGCGATTGGTAGATACGATTGGTCAGGGGCTGGAATTGCGAGTGGTTTCACGCCTGCGATTTTGCGGGGCCGCGATCACAAGACGGAGCGGAACAAAGCGACGAGGACTGCGACACGCATGACGCTCCCTCGGATGCAGGCTCTTTGCAGACGCATTCAATGAGACGGCTCGCAGGGCTTGCCCTCGCACATCGCACCGGTAATTCCTTTGCCTTCGGTTATCGTATAGATGCGGTCCACCGCCGGCAGCTTCATGGTCTCTTTGCTGCCTGAGGGCCAGTGAATCTCGGCCGTGCCGGCATCGCTGGCGTCGCCTAGGCCGAAGTGGACACGAAAATCGTTTGATGACAGATAGCTTCCGCCGCTCAGAACGTCTCCCCGCTGACGCATCCGGTTCGCGGTCAGGTAGACGGATGCGCCGACCGCGTCGCGGGGGCTTTTCGGTCCGCCGATGAGCTTCATTTCAACCCAGTGATGGTGGTCGGGATTGACGTTGCGCAACAGCACCGGGACGCCGTCCATGCTATTGATGACCGCGTCGATTTTGCCATCGTTGAAGAGGTCCCCAAACGCTGCGCCACGGCCGACGGTCACCACTGCCAGTCCTGTTCCCTCGACCGCAGGGACCAGGTCGAACTTGCCATTACCCAGATTGCGATAGAGCAGGGCACGCTGGGCGTAGCTTTGTCCCCACTCCGGATGCTGATCGACCTGTGGATAGACGTGGCCGTTCACGATGAATAGATCCTTCCAGCCGTCGTTGTCGTAATCGAGGAATCCATCCCCAAATTTCACAAAGGGGATAGCAGACTCGGCAATTCCGGCCTGGTAACTGACATCGGTGAAGGCCCCTTTGCCATCGTTCCGGAAAAATATGGGGTAATCATCTGAGAAGGTTGTGCTCACCACGGAGAGGTGTCCGTTGTTCTCGTAGTCTCCCACGGCGAGTCCCATATTGGCCGCCTCGCGTCCGTCTCCGTTGAGCGCGAATCCGGTTTCGTAACTGTCGTCCTTGAAGGTGCCGTTTCCCTTGTTGATGTACAAATAATTCGGTGTGGAGTCGTTGGCCACCAGGATGTCCGGCTTGCCGTCGTTGTTGACGTCGGCAAACAGCGCGTCGAGCCCGTAATAACCGTTGGGACCGTCCACGCCCAGCTTCTTGCTGACGTCGGTAAAGGTTCCGTCGCCGTTGCTGTGGAAGAGATGATCGTGTGCTCCCTGCAGGCCGCGCGGGCCGCACATCACCTTCACGCCGCGGTACTGGCAGAAGTCGTAACCAGCGGACACGGAGCCGGAGAGCGGAGCATTTTTCAGGTTAAGATCAATATAGCCGGCCACAAATAGATCGAGATTGCCGTCTCCGTCGTAGTCCCCGAAGGTGGCGCCGGTGTGGTCAATCGCCACGTCGGCCGAATCTTCGTCGAGGGCCACACCGGCCCGCACCGCGACATCGGTAAACGTGCCGCCGTGATTGTTGTGATAGAGCCGACTGGCTCCGACATTAGTCACATAGAGATCAGGCCAACCGTCATTGTCGTAATCGCCAACAACGCAACCGGTTCCCCATCGGTCGTTCGCCACACCTGCGCTCACGGTCACGTCGGTGAACGTGCCGTCATGATTGTTATGGAAGAGGGCCGCATGCGGTGATGGGGCCTTCCCCGCTAGAGCGTCCGG
Source organism: Occallatibacter sp. (assembly GCA_035648535.1). Classification (GTDB taxonomy): domain Bacteria; phylum Acidobacteriota; class Terriglobia; order Terriglobales; family Acidobacteriaceae; genus Telmatobacter. The sequence continues at coordinate 21,171 of DASRLI010000232.1, forward strand.
CGTCGAACCGTTCACCAGGTAGATATCCAGCCATCCGTCGTTATCGTAATCAAGAAGGCAGACGCCTGAGCCCTTCGCTTCAATGATCACTCGTTTATCCGGATTACCGGTTACGTTCCGCCACTTCGACAGCCCCGCCTTGTCGGTTGCATCAATGAACACAACCGGACCCGTCTTCACGAAGCCGCCGGCCGTGATGGGTCGGTGCTGACTATCGAATACCGCCGCCTGCGGGCCGGCGTTGGTCATTTCTCCGCCTGAAGCTTGCCCCTGCTGGCCTGCAGCGATCACCGATGCTGGAGCGATGCGCAGCACGAGAGCAAGTAAGGCGCACACCGTTGACAGCAGAAAAACGGCCCGGAACCATAGGGGTCTAATGTACCTTCCAATCCTGCCAGGCGGGACTGAGCGCGGACGGTGAACGCAGAGCCAGTAGAATCGCAACCTATTTTTACCTCTTCCGGACATGGTACAACGGCACTGCACTGCGTCTCGATTAGCTGGTGTCTACGCGCAGTTGCTACATTGACCGTCTCCGCGCGCCAGATCGGATGCGCACCGCCAACGCGAAATTCGATACAACGAGCGGTAACCCCGTCGGTTTGAGTCTGCCCCGCAATTGCCTCCGCGGACGGCCCGAACCACTATCAGTGAAGCCTGTTCGCAATCAGCGCCGCGCTCTCGAGGAAGAGGCGACTTGCCTTGCCTTCATTTCTTTCGAGACGTGCGACCTGTGGCACCTAGCTAGAGGGGCTTTGTCGCTGGGCTGGAATGGTAGCCCCGGACTCGTAACTAGAATTAAGTCGGTGATTTTGCACATGCGACAGGCCATAAGAGCCAACTCTAGAGAAAATCTCTTGACAAGCGCTTCGACAGATGACTAACATCGGTTTTCGGTTAAGTAATCGTTAACGTACCGATTGCGAAAACCCCTCAAAGAGGCAGTCGGTAAACGTTCTCTCGGGCGCGCACCAACAAGTCAAAAGGAGGCAGTATGGAGACATTGGTCAGGAGACTCCGGAAATGGCACGGGTATCTCGGGCTGCTTGCGATGCTTTTGAGCGTTGCAGGTTTGATGCCCCTGGTCGCCACGGCCCAACAGGCAACCGCGAATGTCAACGGCGTCGTCAAGGATCCAGCTGGCGCAGCAATTGCAAATGGGCAGATTGAGCTCACGAACGTGAATACCGGAGTCGTGAGGAAAACAAGCACCACTACCGACGGAATTTACAATTTTCCGAGCGTCGTGCCGGGCGTCTATAGCATGCAGACGTCCGCAGCCGGGTTTGCCGCGGTGTCGCAGCCGCCGGTAACCCTCGAAGTTGGCCAGACCGCGACGTTCGACTTTCAACTGAAAGTCGGCGCAGCGACGAGCACTGTCACGGTAACCGCCGCCGCTCCCGCGCTGGAGTTTTCAACCTCGGAACTGGGCACGGTGGTCTCGCCGGCGCAAATGAACGACCTGCCTTTGAACGGCCGCAACTTCACCGAATTATTGACGATGATGCCGGGTGTCGCGAACATCAATACCGACCAGAACAGCGGCGGCGGCGGCGGGTGGAATGGTGCGTCGATCGGGCAGTTCAGCTTCCCAGCAGTCAACGGCGCGCGCAACCGCAGCAACATGTTCATCCTCGACGGCTCAAACGACCTGAACACGTTGTCCGGAACCTACAACTATTCACCCATCGTGGACGCCATTCAGGAGTTCAAGAGCCAGGGTCACAACGATCTGGCCGAGTACGGCGGCGCTGCCGGAGCCACAGTGAGCGTGGTTACAAAATCCGGAACCAACCAGTACCACGGCGCTCTTTGGGAGTTCTTGCGCAACCAGGTGATGGACGCCACGGGCTACTTTAATGCAAAACTACCTCCTCTGCGGCAAAACCAGTATGGCGCTTCTGTCGGCGGCCCTCTTTCAATTCCAAAGCTGTATAACGGCAAGAACCGCACCTTCTTCTTCGGAGCCTGGGAGGCTTACAAGTATCGCTCCGCATCGGAATCCGGCACCCTGGGACCGACGGCCGCGATGCGCGCCGGCGATTTCAGCGCCCTGGGCGTAACCCTCTACGATCCGGCGACGACGACGTACAACGGCACCACTTACGCGCGCCAAACCTTTACCCAGGAGTACAACGAAGGGCCGGGCAACACGGCTTTGTGCGGCGGCCACATCAATTGCGTCCCAGCCAACCGGATCAATCCGATCTCGGCGCTCTATCAGTCGATCATCCCGTTGAGCGGCACGACCACGGTAAACGGCTCGAACCTCTTTTATCCCGGAAGGTCCACGAAGGACCAGTACTCGGGAACGCTGCGAGTGGATCAGAACTTCGGCAACAATAACCAGGTCATGTTCCGCTATAGCCAGCACGATCTGTTCAATACAAATCCGTCAGGTACGATTGGCAATGGCTTCGTACACGTTCCCGGACACAACTACATCGGACACTGGACGCACACGTTTAGTCCGACGGCCTTCTCGGACGTGTACTTCGGCAGAAACTACGGATACACATACACCGGCGCCTCTCATCCCGGCGAGGATGCGGCGTTTTTATCGCAGTTGAAGACACTCGGGATGTCCCCGTACTGGATGATCCTGAACAACACGGAGTATGCCCCGCAGTATACGGCGGGCGGTTATGTCGGGTTGAGCGGTTCGCAGTTGCAGGCCACCGGGTTGGGGGATGACTGGCAGTTCGGCGGTTCATTCACCAAGATCCTGGGCAGGCACACGATCAAGGCCGGCGCCGATTTTGTGACCAACAACTTCACTTCGCCGATCGCATACTCCAATGAGGATTTCGAATCCGTGCAAACCGCGGGTGTCGG
>DASRLI010000233.1:0-3164 GCA_035648535.1 Occallatibacter sp.
AAATGCATCCGGCTTGAAGAGCGTCTGGGCTGACGCAGCCTTGACAGCGTCCAGGCCATCAACTCCGCCGTGATACCGCTTGTACCAGTACTCGAGCTTGGGCTCAATCTGAGCCTTGTAGGCCGGAGGAGCGAAGTTCCATGCGCGGGCGTAGAACCAGACCGCCTGAACCATATCTCTTGAATCGCCCGGCTTGGCATAGGCCTCGGCGAGTTGAAGGGTGTCCACCAGGCCAGGTCCGGTCTGGGTCGCCGGCAGCGGGTAAAGCATCAGCTCGGTGCGATACTCCGCGATGGCGCTCTTGAAGTCCTGCTTGGAGACCAGGTAATCGAGGGCGATAGCGGAGTCAAAGACTGGGTAAGTTGCGCCGGTCATCTTCTTCCAATCGGCATCGGAAACTTCGGCGCCTTTGGGTGCCGCTAAACCCTTCTGGGCAAGCGCGGCAGCGTCATCGCAGGTCTGCGGATCGTTGGTCTTCCCGCACTGGGCCTTCTTGAGAAGGACGGAGACAAAAATCGCCTTCATGTTGGCGGGATCCACCTGAAGCAGGCGGCTGGCTGCGCTGAGCTGCTTGTCGGCGTCGCCCATAGCCTGGTAGGTATCAATCAAATCGTCCAGAACGGCCTTCTTGACCACGCTTTGCGGATAGGCGGTTAGAAAGTCTTCCAGGGCCTTTGCCTTGGCAGCTGGATCTGTCTGAGTGCTTGCTGTTTGATATGCATTGAATTCGGCAGGGTTTTGAATGGTGATCTGGTCCGAACTCTGTGCAGCCTGTGCTCGCAGCGTGGGCGCGGTGACGAGGCTAATGCTCGCCAATGCCATCACCGATGCCAAGACTAACTTCTTCATGCAGTGCTCCTGGGAATTTCCAAAGTCGAGATTAATATTCGCGCACTCGCTGGCGGAATGTTCAACCGTTCACGATGAAGGTTATGCGCCGGGGTGCCGGATTAACGATACCACAGCTTCCAATGCGATGTTGAGAGGATTATAGAAACCCGCTGCCACCGGTGACAAGCAAAGTTGTTGGGGGAATTTTGCCAAATTACATGCCGCCGGGGTGCATGAAATGGTTCCTGCCCCTGGCGGGATTGGCCAGACCATCGGAAAAGGTGAAATAGCTGAGAAAAACGGCCACTTTTGGCTGGCGGTGCGAAGTCCCGCATTCCGGTTTATTGAAGAAGGCGAACCAGGTCGGCCTGCTCGGCAAGGAACGCATCATGACCATGGTCACTGGTCATTTCGCGGTAGTCGGCACGTGCGCCGGCGGCACGGACTGCATCTGCGAAGTTGCGCACCGTTTCGGCCGGAAACAGCCAATCGGAGCTGATGCCGACAAAACTGAGCTGAGCGCGGATTCGACCAAAGGCTTCAGCCGGCGAGGCGTAGCCACGCAGCGGGTCCCAGGTGTCCATTGCGCGCATGATGGCCAGATAGGAGTTGGCGTCGAACCGTTCAATAAAACGCTGGCCCTGATAGTCGAGATAACCGGCGATATCGAAACGGCCGCCGAGCAGGCCGCTGCCCTGGCCTGCCTCTTGATTGCCGAGCGCCCAGGGGTCCTCGCCATTGCGATTCGGTTTGCGGCCAAATCGCTCTTCAAAGAGGGGTACGGATTTGTAGCTGATCATGCCGATCTGGCGGGCGAGCGCCAGGCCGCGACGCGGAGGACACTGAGGAAGGTAGCGGCCGTCGGCCCAATCGGGATCGTGCACGATGGCCTGGCGTTGCAGGTGGTTGAGTGCGAGGCCCATGGCCGAGAGCGGGGCTACGCCGATGATGAGCGCCCTTTGCACACGGTCGGGATTGAGGATGGTCCAATCCAGAGCCTGCATGCCGCCGATGGAACCGCCGAGCACCAGGCGAAGGCGGCGGATTCCGAGCGAATCAAGGAGGAGCGCCTGTGCCCGGACATTGTCGCGGACGGAAACCAGTGGAAAATCGGGCCCGTAGGCTCCTCCGGTTTCCGGATTCACCGAGCCTGGTCCCGTGGAGCCGTTACAGGAACCAAGCATGTTGATACATATGACAAAGTCGTGTTCCAGCGACAGGACAGCCCCTGGCGCGAAGATCTCCGGCCACCAGGAGCCGACCAAAGCCGAGCCGGTGAGCGCATGACACACAAGCACGGCGTTGTCCCTGGCGGCATTCAGGCGGCCGTAGACCGCGTAATGCAGGGTCGGATTGGCCAAGGTGCAGCCACACTCCAGCGACAGGTGCTCGCTGAGCACAAAGTCGCCTTCGTAGGTGGGATCCAGAACCTTCGTTTTGCCTGCGGATGCGGCAGGCGCGGCGCTGGTCCCGATACGAGCTTCGGTCATATCACTTCTTATTGTGCAGCATGACCCGCGGTTGTGCCCGTGGGCCTGTTATGCACTATGGGGCGGGCAGCGCCCGATAGTTCACAACAGGCTTCAGGCGGCGTGACCGTTGGCAGCTTTGATGGCTTGATCGAGGTCGGCGGTGATGTCGCGAATGTCTTCGATGCCTACAGAAAGCCGCACCAGCTCAGGTGTAACGCCGGTGGAGGCCTGTTCCTCAACTGAGAGTTGCTGATGCGTGGTCGAGGCGGGATGGATGACCAGCGACTTGGCATCGCCAATGTTGGCCAGCAGGGAGAAGAGTTCGAGCGAGTTGATCAGCTTCTTGCCGGCCTCAAAACCACCCTTGATTCCGAAGGTAATCAGCGCTCCCCTTCCAGTGGGCATATATTTCTGCGCGCGGGCGTAATAGGGGCTCGACTCAAGTCCGGGATAGTTGACCCACTCGACGCCCGGGTGCTTCTCGAGGTGCTTTGCCACGGCAAGCGCGTTTTGCGAGTGCCGCTCGAGGCGGAGGTGCAGCGTCTCGATACCCTGCAACAGCAGGAAGGAGTTGAAGGGCGACAGCGCCGCGCCGGTGTCGCGCAGCCCTTGCACACGCGCTTTGAGGATGAATGCCAGGGGGCCGAACGCCTCAGTGAAGGAGAGTCCGTGGTACGAGGGGTCGGGCTCGGTGAAGTCCTTGAAGCGGCCTGAGGCGGCCCAGTCGAACTTGCCTGCGTCGACAATGATGCCGCCGATTGTGGTGCCGTGACCGCCGAGAAATTTGGTGGCGGAGTTGACGACGATGTCCGCGCCCCACTCGATGGGACGCACCAGCGCGGGAGAGGCGGAGGTGTTGTC
>DASRLI010000234.1:0-6017 GCA_035648535.1 Occallatibacter sp.
CCTGAGCAGAGTCGAAGGGTGCCTTAAGCGCCGCAAGTTGGACACGGGCTTTATTGGCTGAAGAAATATCGCAACGCCGCCCCCTGGGCCACCGATGAGAACCTGAAAACCCTGATCGGCTCGAATTGGAAACCTTAGCGAGATTGTCCGTTTGTGGAATCCGCGGCGATGCGGCATCAATCCGAGCAGGAATGGTGTTCCCTCGAATGGATCTGTCAGGCAGCCGCTTTGCTGCGCGTCTTAAGAGCGCGTACGCTCACCTTCACTTCTACTCGCGAGCCAAAACGGTTGATGATCGAAACCAGGCGGTCCACTGTGAACCGGCCCAGGTCGGCATTGCGAATGCGTGAGAAGTCTGCTGCCGCGATACCGGTGAGCGCGTGCGCGGTGCGGACGGTCATCTTCTCGCGGTCCAGCTTCTTTACGATCTCGGCGGCGAGAATGGCCTTCAACTGAGCAACATCCGGGCTGGGATGCCCGAAGTCGCGGAACACATTGCCGCTGCCGCGGACGAGTTCGATCTTTTCGCTCTTCATCCGAACATCTCCTTCAGTTTCTTCAGCCGGTTCTCAATCAATTCGATTTCATGCTGCGGGGTTTTGATGCCTTGAGTTGACTTCTTCTGGAACGCATGGAGAACCCAGACCTCGTCGCCAATTTGCACGACGTACAGCATGCGAAAAGCATTTCCGCGAAGCGGCAAAGCAATCTCAAAAACCCCCGAACCCAAACCTTTGAACGGCTTGGCGATATCTGCCTTCCCACCCTCAGCTGCAATGGTTAAAGCGGAAAGGCAAATGGTCTGCGCCTCTTCGGGGAACTTCTCGAAATCCTTACGTGCAGCCTTGATCCACGAAATAGGTCGCGTTGCGCGAGCCATTGCAGTCTCCCTATCCGCCAAAAATTAACGAGATCCCCCAATTGGGCTTGCCATTTGGCGCTGCTTGACGTCGCGCATCCGGGTGTTGCCCCGTTGCGGCATATCTGCAAAAGTCTGTCCATCTTCCGGCCGGTTTGATCCCGGAACTTCTTGTACAGTGTAGTCATATTTGACAACAGACGTCAACACCAAGGAGCCCGCGAAATACGAAAAGCTTGGCTCCGGCCCATGGACTGCATCATAATCCCGTCAGCTTTTCCTCAGCCGTCCGGGATTTCAACTGCTCTCCCGGTAGTTCACCGAGGACACCTCACAGCTAAAATCAATCTAGCCATGGCTGAATTCACCCACCTCCATCTGCACACCGAATATTCCCTCCTCGACGGCGCCTGCGACGTCAAGAAACTCGTCGACCGCGTAGCCGCCCTGGGTCAGAAATCCGTCGCCATGACCGACCACGGCAACATCTATGGCGCCGTGCACTTCTTCGAAGCCGCCAAGGAAAAAGGCGTCAAGCCGATCCTCGGCTGCGAGCTCTACATCTCGAAAAACGAAGACCACCGCGCCCCCGGTGCAGGCGATGACAACAACCACCTGCTGGTGCTCGCGCAAAACGAAGAGGGCTACAGAAACCTCATCCGCATCACCTCCGAAGCCTCCCTCCACGGCTTCTACCGCAAACCCCGCGTCAGCAAGCGCTACCTCGCCGAACACGCCGAGGGCCTCATCGGCTTCTCCGGCTGCCTCAGCGGTGAGCTCTGCGAGCACCTAGTAGCCGGCGAGTACGAAAAGGCCCGCAAAGCCGCCGCGCAATACCAGGACATCTTCGGCAAGGGCAACTTCTATCTCGAAATTCAGGACCAGGGCCTCGAAGACGAGAAGAAGATTCACGAAGCCCTCTTCCGCCTCGAACGCGAGCTCGACATTCCCATGGTCGCCACCAACGACTCGCACTACCTTTGCGGTGAGGACTCGAAGGCGCACGACGTAATGCTTTGCGTGCAGACCGGCTCCAAGGTTCACGACGCCGAGCGCTTCCGCTTCGACAGCGATCAGTTCTTCGTAAAGAGCGCCGATGAGATGGGCGCAATCTTCAAGGACTCGCCGTCCGTCCTGCAACGCACCATGGAGATTGCCGAACGCTGCAACCTCCAATTGAACAAGGTCGAGAACCCATTCCCCGAATTCGCCGTGCCCCCCGGCCACACCATCGACAGCTACTTCGAAGAAGTCTGCCGCGAGGGCCTCAGAAAACGCCTCGAAACAGCAGTGCGCCAACTCGAACTGCGCGGAGTTCTGCGCTCGCCTCTGCACGCGTATCAGGCGCGCCTCGATTTCGAAATCGGCATCATCAAGCAGATGAACTACCCCGGCTACTTCCTCATCGTGTGGGACTTCATCAAGTACGCGCGCGATCATGGAATCCCCGTAGGCCCAGGCCGCGGCTCCGGCGCAGGCTCGCTCGTCGCCTACGCCATGGAAATCACCAACGTCGACCCGCTCCAGAATGCCCTGCTCTTCGAGCGCTTTCTGAATCCTGAGCGCGTGTCCATGCCCGATATCGACGTCGATTTCTGCATGAACCGCCGCGGCGAAGTCATCGAATACGTCACTGGCAAGTACGGCCGCGAACAGGTCGCGCAGATCATCACCTTCAACACCATGGCCGCGAAAGCATCCATAAAGGATTGCGGCCGCGCGCTCGACATGCCCTACGGCGACGTCGACCGTATCGCCAAGCTCATTCCTGCAACAGTGGGCATGACCATCGACAAGGCCCTGGAAGAAGTACCGGAGCTGCGCAAGGTTTACGACACCGACCAGACAATCCGCGAGCTCATCGACACAGCAAAGAAGCTGGAAGGCCTCGTCCGCGGCTCCGGCGTTCACGCCTCCGCAGTCGTCATTGCGCCCCGTCCCCTCACTGAACTCGTTCCCATCGCGAAGACCAAGAACGACGAAATCGTCACCGCCTACGACATGAAGGCCGTCGAAAAAATGGGCCTGCTCAAAATGGACTTCCTGGGCCTCACAACGCTGACAGTGATCGACGATTGCCTCAAGCTGATCGAGCAGACTCGTGGCGAAAAGCTGGACATCGAGACCATCCCCCCCGCCGACGAAGAAACATTCAAGAAAGTCTTTCACTCGGCGCTCACGTCCGGCGTCTTCCAGTTTGAGTCCAGCGGCATGCGCGACGTGCTTCGCCGCTACAAGCCCGACACAGTCGAAGATTTAACCGCATTGAACGCGCTCTATCGCCCCGGCCCCATTCAGGGCGGAATGATCGACGACTTCATCGAGCGCAAGCTGGGCCGCCGCAAAGTTGAATACATGCTCCCGGAGATCGAAGGCATTCTCAAGGAAACGCTGGGAGTCATCGTCTACCAGGAACAGGTCATGCAGATTTCAAATGTCGTCGCCAGCTACTCGCTCGGCGAAGCCGATCTGCTGCGCCGCGCCATGGGCAAAAAGAACGCCGAAGAAATGGAAAAGCAGCGCGACCGCTTCATGAGCGGCGCCGCGGCCCTTGGCCATCCCAAAGACACCGCCGGCGAACTCTTCGACCAGATGGACAAGTTCGCCGGATACGGCTTCAATAAGTCGCACTCGGCTGCATATGCTCTGCTCGCCTACCAGACGGCCTATCTCAAAACGCATTACCCGGTCGAGTTCATGGCCGCCCTGCTCACTTCAGAAACATCAAAGCCCGAAAGTGTCGTCAAGTACATCGGCGAGTGCCGCGAAATTGGAATCAGCGTAGAGCCGCCCGATGTGCAGATCTCCGCAGAGCAATTCACGCCGCATGGTGAGGCAATTCGATTTGGACTTGCAGCCGTGAAAAACGTCGGCGGCAACGCAATCCAATCCATCATGAAGGCCCGCGAGGAAGTCGGTGGCCGCTTCAAGAGCTTCTGGGAGTTCTGCGAAAAAGTCGACCTGCGCGTAATGAACAAGCGCGTCATCGAGTCGCTCATCAAGGCCGGCGCGCTCGACTCGCTCGGCACGCGCGGACCGCTGATGGCCGCCGTCGACAAGGCAATGGAGCGCGCGCAGAAGGCGCAGAAAGACGCTGCGCACGGACAGACCGGCCTCTTTGGGCTGTTCAACGAAGCTCCCGCCCCAGGTCAAAGCAACGACGACTTGCCTCGCGTAGCCGACTGGGAAGAAGGCGAGAGGCTCGCCAACGAAAAGGAAGTGCTTGGCTTCTTTGTCTCCGGTCATCCGCTCGATAAATACGCTGAGAAGCTGCACAATCTCACCGGAATCATTACCACCGCCGAGGCCCTTGAGCGTAAGCCGCCGGAGCGGGCCTGGGGTAAGCAGGCGGACCCGGCAGATGATATCCAGGTTGCCGGAATGATCATTGGGCTCCGTGTACAGAAGAGCAAGCGCGATCAAAAACTCTATGCCCAGGCAGCTCTTGAAGACGCGACAGGAAAGATCGACCTCATCTGTTTCTCGCGCGATTATGAGCGCCTGCAAGGGCAATTGAAGATCGAAGCGCCCGTCGTGGTGCGCGGCGTTTTGATGGGCGACGAAGATGCCGCACCAAAGATTTCTGTCAGCTCTATTCAGGCTCTTGAGGATGTTCAGGTAAAGCTCCCCGCCGGAATACGCATCCGCATCAATCTCGATCGCGCAACAGAAGAAATGTTCGCCGGCCTCAAGTCTGCCGCTGACGCCGCGCCGGGTCCCGGCAAAGTTATGTTGCACCTTGAAAAGAAGGGCGAGTACGCAGTGATCCTGGAGCCGCCGGGCATGAACGTGGCGGCAGATCGCACCTGGGTAGCCCGCGTGGAGGAGTTGGTCGGCAAAGGCTCAGTACAAGCGCTCGGGTAGAGCGCATGCGTCGCAACTGATCTTTGCGCTTGCACTGAATCACCGCAGCAAGAAGAGGAAGAATGCAATATCGCCGTCTGGGCCGCGGGCCGCTCGAGGTTTCTGAATTAAGCTTTGGAACCTGGCTCACAGTAGCCGGTGGAATCGGCCATGAGCAGGCAATTCGCTGCATTCATGCGGCGCTGGACCACGGCATCACTCTCTTCGACACCGCCAATCAATACGGCGCGGGCGAAGCCGAGCGCGTCTTGGGCGAAGCCCTTCGCATCTATCCGCGCGACCGCTACATCATCGCCACCAAGCTCTATTTCCCCGTGGGCGACGAACCCGATCACGGACTCTCGGCAGCGCAGATCGACAAGCAACTGAACAGGTCGCTCGAGCGGCTCAAAGTTGACGTCATCGATCTCTACCAATGCCACCGCTTCGATAAGGACACTCCACTCGAAGAAACCCTAACCGCGCTCGACCGCGCCGTGGCGTCAGGCAAGGTGCGAGCCATCGGCTTCAGCGAGTGGACCGCAGAGCAGATCGATGCGGCTGTGGCGTTAGCGGGTGAGGCCAGCCGGATTCCCTTCTCTTCCAGCCAACCGCAATACTCCATGCTGTGGCGCAAACCCGAGGCCACCGTATTCCCAACGTGCGCGCGTCACGGAATCAGCAACCTTGCATTCTCCCCGCTAGCGCACGGAGTGCTAAGCGGAAAATATGCGCCGGGTCAACCACCTCCACCCGGGAGCCGCGCCGCCAGCGAGCAAATGAACATCTTCATGGAGTCGGCCGGACGCCATTTTCGTTCAGACTATCTTCTGTCCGCGGTCGAGCAACTCAAGCCCATAGCCGCCGACCTCGGCCTGACGATGGCGCAGATGGCCCTTGCCTGGGTTCTTCGCCGGCCCGAGATCGCTTCCGCAATCATCGGCGCGTCGCGCCCGGAGCAGATCGCGGACAACGTGCGAGCAATCGGCGTCAAAATACCCGCCGAAGCTCTCGAGCGCATCGACAAAGCCGTCGGCAACGTAGCAGTCTTTGACTGATCAAATTCGCAGCCGTCCCGCAAACAAATCCGCCAGCGCTCGAAAAGCTCTGCTGACTTGCTGACTCGCAAACACGCGCGAAGCGCGGCTACAGCGGTTTCGATTCTGCTCTTTACAGAAACGTAGACTCCAAGTGGCATGTTCCTCAAGAAAATGCCACCTCGCATGATCTTCAGATGGCAACACGTGAATCGAAACCGCTCTAACTCGCTGCCCCTTCTCAAAAAAACGTCTGCACCACATCCACAACCTGATAC
>DASRLI010000235.1:0-4971 GCA_035648535.1 Occallatibacter sp.
GCTGGTAGCATGTGCCTTAGCGTAGCATGGCCTTGGTTCCGGGGCGCACGCAGCTTCGCGTCGCCGGCAGCACTGCACGGCACTGATACCCGCGTACCAATCCCTGTGCCTGCATCTTGCCGGTGCTACAATTCCGGTGAATCTTGGAGCATGGCTCCCGCAAAATAAGTGCTCATTTGAACTGGAGGACATATGGCAGCTACATCATCGGGGGCACGCAACGGATTCGGACTGCTTCTGCTACGGCTGCTCGTGGGCTGGGTTTTCCTCTCCGAGGGAATTCAGAAGTTCCTCTTCCCCTCGGCGTTGGGCGCGGGCCGGTTCGAAAAGATCGGCATCCCGGCTCCGCAGTTCACCGGGCCGTTTGTCGGGGTGGTTGAGATTCTGTGCGGCGCAATGCTGATTCTTGGAATTGCAACTATTTATGCGGTCGTTCCGCTGCTCATCGATATCGGGGTCGCCATTGCAACCACCAAGGTGCCCATGTTGCACAAGCAGGGATTCTGGGCAGCGATGCATGAGGGACGCACAGATTTCTGCATGCTGTTAGGGCTCATTGCAATTGCGTGCCTCGGTGCGGGCGGCTGGTCTTTCGATCGACGGAAATGAGCACGATAACCTGTTTGTGCAAAGCTCCTAGCTGAAGTTGTGGCGGCGATGCGAGGAATCTGTCAGCTTTCCTCCGGCGCCGCCGCCCGCGCAAACCGCTGCCGCCGCTTCTCCCACTCCCGGGACGAAAAGAACTTGGGCCCGACCTCGATGAGGCGCGGAATCATGTTGAAGACCGACACGCGGCTCCAAGGTTCGCCGCTGCGCCGACGAAAACCCTTCTCGTTCAGGCTGCTGACGATGCTTGAATAGGAGAAGTCCTGTGCCAGCAGTTCCATTATCTCCATCAGCACCTGGTGCTCGGTGGGGTCGGGCTCCAACCGCTTGCAGTCGTCGGAGATGCGCAGACCGTAAGGGATGCCTTCGTCGAAGACGCCTTCAGTTGGCGCTTCACCATCAGGAAGCTCGCGCTTCCATTCGATTGAAACCATCTGCCACCCAGCCGCAGTCCGTTGCTGGATGATTTCGGGACTGAATGGTGAGGAAACTACATCCTTGATCCGCTCGAAATACGCCATATCAGGCCTCCACGCATGACTTGACCTGGGAACTTGAGAGCAATTTCATGACCAACTTGTCACTCTGCCGCGAATACGTCAAGTTCCTCATCGGCAAGGCGATAGTTCGAAACCCATTGCGGCGCTTTGGGTGCCGGCTGTCCAAAATCGCGAGTTCGCGTTCATTTCCGAACAGAGTCGGCGGCTACTCTCGGACGCTGATGCCAAGCGCTTTCATCTTGCGGTAAAGATGGCTGCGCTCAAGGCCAAGCAACTCGGCGGCGTGACTTACATTATTCCGTGCTTCTTCAACCTTCTTGAGTATGTATTCGCGCTCGTATGCATCGCGCGCCTGCTGCAGGCTTGAAAACTCTTCGGTCGATCGCGAGCCCGCTTTATGTGTCAGCGGAGGCAGGTGCTTTCGCTCAATACGCAGTACGCGCGGATTCAGAATCATCACCCGCTCGATCACATTCTTCAGTTCGCGCACGTTGCCCGGCCAGTGGTATTGGGCCAGCGTAGCAAGGGCTTCCTCGCCGATCTCCATACGCGGACGCCCGTACTGGCGACCAAAATCGGTCAGAAACTCGCGCGCCAGCAGCGGTATATCCTGCTTGCGCTCGCGAAGCGGCGGCACAAAGAACGGAACCACGTTGAGCCTGTAGAACAGGTCCTCTCGGAAGTTGCCCTTGGCGATCTCCTCTTCGAGATCTTTGTTCGTGCTTGCGATCAGCCTTACGTCCACGCGTAGCGGCTGTGTGCCACCCACTGGCGTAAACATCTGGTCGTCAAGAGCGCTGAGCACCTTGGCCTGAGTCTTCAGGCTCATGTCGCCCACTTCGTCCAGGAACAGCGACCCGCCGTCGGCGCGCTCAAGAGTGCCGCGCTGCTCCGGCGGCCCGCCGGGTTGAACGCCGTGCCGATAACCAAACAGCTCCGCCTCGATGTGCGCCTCGGGAATGGCGGCGCAGTTCAGCTCGACAAACACGCGGTCGCGTCGCAGGCTCTCGGCGTGAATGGCGCGCGCGATCAGCTCCTTGCCCGTGCCCGATTCGCCGTAGATGAGCACGCGTCCGTTGGTCGGCGCCATCAGGCGAATCTGCTGGCGAAGCGCTTTTACCGGCACGCTCTCACCGGTAAGAATAGAGCCCACGCTAAACTGGCGCTTGAACTCCTGGTTCTCCGTACGCAGCCGTCGAGCCTCCACTGCATTCTTGACCACGATCAGCGTGCGATCGAGCGACAGAGGCTTCTCAAGAAAGTCGTATGCGCCCAGCTTGGTGGCCTTCACAGCGGTCTCGATGGTGCCGTGGCCGCTGATGATTACTACCTCTGGCCTCGTCTCCGGCGCCTGCTGGCGCACATCGCTGAGCACCTCAAGCCCATCCCGGTCGGGAAGCCAGATATCGAGCAGCACGACATCGTATGGGGCGTCCTGCAGCAGCACCAATGCTTCGGCGGCGGTGGCGGCACCGGCCACGCCGTAACCCTCTTCGCGCAGAATTTCCTCCAGCGAGGTGCGTATCTCCGCTTCGTCGTCCACTACCAGGATGTGATTCACGATTGCAGTCCCTTCAACGCCGTCTCAGTGCTGCCTTCAAGCACAGGTGGACCCGATTGCATTTCGGAATCCATCAGCGGCAGGCGCAGCAGAAAGCGCGCGCCCTTGGGGCTGTTGGCCTCAGCTCGGATTGAGCCGCCATGCTCCTGCACGATCTTGGCGGCAATCGACAGGCCAAGCCCGGTGCCGCGATGCTTGGTGGAATAGAAGGGCAAAAAAAGCCGCTCGCGTATCTCATCGGTTAGCCCGTGGCCGGTATCGGAGACGGTCACTTCGACCGCTCCGCCATCTTCGCTGAGCGCACTGTGAATCGCGAGCACCCTCAGCAGGCTGCCCTGCATCGCTTCGGCTGCATTGTCGATCAAGTTCGCCAGCGCCCGCCGCAAGGCCTCAGGATCGGCCAACACGGTCGGCAATCCGGGCTCAAGATCGCGTTGTACAGTAATTCCTTCGAGGCGGCCTGCAAACATCGCAAGCGCTTCTTCCGCGACTTTATTCATGTCGCAGGCGCGCGGCTGTGGCGCGGGAAACTGCGCCAGTGCCGAAAACTGGTCAACGAGAGTACGCAAGGTTCCCACGCAGGCCAGGATCACTTCGCTGCATTTGCGAATCACGTTTGGTGAGTCCGGCTGCCCGCGGTCAAGATGCTTGCCAATTCGCTCGGCCGAAAGTGCGATCGGCGTAAGCGGATTCTTGATCTCGTGCGCCACTCGCTGCGCAACCTCTTTCCACGCCACCTGCCGCTGTGCGCGCAAGAGTTCGGTCGTGTCTTCCACTACCAGCACGTTTCCAGTTTGTCCGCGCATCAACTCAAGACGCGCGCTGGTAATGGCCAGATGAATGGTGCGCCCTCGGGAATGGAATTCAATCTCAGTGGATGCCGCACCCATGCGGTGGCCGCGCCGGATCAAGGCGGTCAGATCCTCTGCGAACTCCGCTGGGAGCAGCGTGTCGATCTTCTCCCCCGCCAGGGGAACATCCTCTCTCAGACCCATCAGCGCGGCAAAGGCGCGATTCGATTGCAGCACCGCGCCTGAGCCATCCAGCGTTACAACACCGCTGGGAATCGTCTCAACAATAGTCTCAAGTTCGCGCCGCCGCTCCTCAATGGCCTGGTTAGCCGCGGTGAGTTGCGCCGAAGAGCTCTCCGCGAGTTGCCGGCTGGCTTCAAGGTCCGCGGCCATATGATTGAAGGCCCGCACCAGGTCGCCCATCTCCCCAGTTGCAATTGCGGCCACGCGGTGGTCGTATTTGCCGGCCGCGATCTCATCCATCGCTATGCCCAGCGCTTCCACCGGCCGCGTAATCTGCTTGGACAGGAACATGGCCAGCCACAGACTCGAAAAGAAGATAAACACTGTGATCAGCAATTGCATGAGGAAGAAAATTGTGCGGATGCTGTTGCGTGTGCGGAAGAGCTGCCAATAGGCGGCCGCACCCGAGCGAATGCGCGCTGTAGTCTGGCTCAATCCCTGCGGCATGGGCAGGGCTGCTATCACCATCCTGCCCGATGCCGTTGCCGACATGCCGATTGCATACTCCTGCCCCGCCACTTTCACCACCGACATATCGCTGCGTTGCGCGGCGGGTAGCAGAAGCGACGACAGCGGACCGTGAATCGCGGTACCAGCGCGAGTTCCTTCGTCCTGCCACGCAACCAGGGTGGCTTCGCTCGACTCCGGCGGAGCCGAGAAATTCGCTAGCTCTTTGCGGTCCCGGTCATAGATCACTACGAATCCGCCCTGCAGAGTTATGCGATGAGCGGCAAGTACGTCCTGCAGCGCCTGTATGTCGCGGTCCGGCGCACCCGAGGCAGCGATCGACTCCGCTTCACCGCGCGCATTACTGGTCACGTACTGCGCCAGTTCCAGCACGACACGAGTCGAGTCTTCCCGCAATTCCGTTGTGGGCTGCGAAAACCATCGGTCAATCGACCGGTTCATCAACAAAAAGCTGAAAAGAAACATGAAAACCGCGGGCGTAAGTGCAATTAGCGTGGCGCCCAGCACCATTCGCGTGCGCAGCCGCGCCCCCAGCGCACTGCTGCTTTGATCCGCATACAGCTTCAGGATGTTTCTGAGCAGCAGCATCAGCAGCACCATCAGCAGCAGGAACACCACGACGGTAAGCCCGGTAAAGACGAGCGTCTCCCCGGCTGTTACCGGATTCAGGACGCGGATGTTGAATGCCTGGAGGGTACCCAGCAAAGCAAAGAACAAAAGCACCCCGCACCCGAGCAGAACCACGGAACGCCGTCGAGGATCGCCGAGGAATTGCATGCCGCGATTATAGTGCGGACAGTTG
>DASRLI010000236.1:0-7400 GCA_035648535.1 Occallatibacter sp.
CATTTATATGATCAATTTTATCAGCGCGGGACGGGTGCGAAAGGGCGTGCGGCGAGTTGGGGCTCAGGAGTGCTTTTTTTCGCGCAGTTTTGCGAGTTCCTCGGAGACCAGCCAGCCAAGACTGAGGAGTGTGAGCAGCGCAATCAATCCCTGGGAGATGACGCAGTAGAGACACCAAACCTGAAGAATGTCTTTCTCGATGTGGGTGAGATAGAGGGCGAATCCAAGCGCTGGCAGCAAGGCAGCGAAGAGCAGTCCGCGCCGCCGCAAAAGGGCCAACAGCGCGAGCACCAAGTAACCCGCGATGCCGATGGCCGCGACCGGAACGTGCTCGAATTCAGAGTACGAGCTGTGGTTCACGATGCCGCAGTCCCACTTTTCGTTGATGGAACAAGGCTCGGTGCCGGTGGTGTAGTGAACCTGAAGAGCCAACGAGGAAACCACAATGCCGGCGAGGGCCACGATTGCAATGAGATAGCGCATAGCAGCTGGCTTGATTGTAGCCGAGGCACCGGTGCCTAGCAGGGTAGGATGAACGAATGAGCCCGACACCCAAAGGCAGCCGCGTCGCATTTTTCGGCGGCAGCTTCGACCCTCCGCACCTGGGCCACCTGGCTGTTGCACGTGCCGCCCGCGTTGCACTTGGGTTGGATACCGTGCTTTTTGCCCCGGTGGGCGCGCAGCCGCTGAAGCCTGTTGGGTCTACCGCCGGCTTTGACGATCGTGTCGCTATGACTCGGCTGGCGATCACCGGCGAAGCAGGGTTCCGGATCTCGCTTGCCGACGCGCCCAAGCCATCGGGCATTCCCAACTACACACTCGAAACGTTGCAGAATCTGCGGAAGGAGTTGGCGCCGGGGTGCGCACTCTATTGCCTGATGGGCGCTGACTCGTTTGTGGGTTTGCGGCGCTGGTATCGGGCTGCGGAGATTCCTTTTGTGGCTCCCTTGATCGTCGCTTCGCGGCCGGGACAGCCTCTGGAAGACCTGAAAGCTCTGCTGCCGCCGGGGTTGACGATGGAACCTGCGACTGCCGCGGAGATGGCAGAAGTGAGCGTCGACAGATCCGATGTTGAGGTTCGGAGCTATTCGCTGCTGAGCAACACTGGAAACTGGGCTGGGCAACGAACGCCGTTCTACCTGCTGCCGGGGCTGGATGTGGAGATCAGCGCGTCGCGAATTCGAGAGCAGGCCCGGGCGCAGGCCCAGGATGCACGGGAGAGCTACTTAGTGGGCCACGAGCTGGTGCCGGATGCCGTCTCCGACTACATACAGCTGCGCGGGCTCTATCGTTAGAGCGAAACCAGAGTTGGGGTGCGCTGTTGAGCCTTGCGCAGGGTCGCCGCTCCCTATTGGTCGCGTCGACTTGAGGCCTATGGCTTCGGGGAATGGTCACTCTGGTTTCGTTGGAGGGTCGGCTCGACTTTGCCGCTCCAAGGGCGAAGAGATACGATTGAGTTGGAGAGCTATTCTACCGAATGACACAATCACAAGCGCACCAGCAAACGCGCATACTCGTTCAGGCCGCAGCCGCAGTCTGTGAAGACAAAAAGGGCCAGGACACACGCATTCTTGAACTGGACCCCATCGATTCGGGGTTGTCTGACTTCTTCCTGGTTACATCCGCCAGCAACGACCGCCAGGCTGTCGCCATTGCCGATGAGATTGAGGCGCGGCTCAAGCGCGAGTTCGGCGTCTACGCGCACTCTGTCGAAGGCCGACGCAAGGGCGATTGGATCCTGCTCGACTATGTGGACTTTGTGGTCCATGTGTTTCTGGCCGAGCGGCGCGCTTTCTATGACATTGAGCGGTTGCGCAAGTCGGCGCGACCTGTGACCCCGGCCGAGTTCGACGCGGAGCTGAAGACCGCGCTCGCGGAAAAGGCTCGTGCTGCGCGGAAGAAGGCCCCCGTGAAGGCCAAGCCGGTTGCGGCGAAAGCTGCGGTTGAGGCCAAGCCAAAGAAAGCTGCGAAGAAGGCCGTCGCAAAAAAGAGCGTGACAAAGAAAGCGCCAGCGAAACGGGCATCGGCGAAGAAGAAGTAGGCTGTCTCTTAAAGCACATTGACGATCCCACCTTTGAATGAAAATTTCAGGATGAGGATTCTTCGACTCCGCTCCTGGTGAACGGGGGTGAGGGTTATCCTGTCCCATCCATTCGCCGGAAAGATGGCGAATGGATGGGGCACGGGAGCTTTTTGGGAGATCCAAGTTGGGTTCATCTAGCCGCGACTGGCAACTTAGGTGCGCGGCAATTCCGGCACTAAGAGCTGAAACCACAAGGGGCGCCCGTGAGGGCGCCCCTTGTGGTTCTTAACTCTCCCGGGGCAATTCGTGCAGACCCGGGAGAGCCGGTTTAAGAAACATTGTATTAGTTAGAAGTTGAACTTAAGGGTCAGCTGCATAGTGCGCGCATTGGCCTTGAAGAATTGTCCTGCCTGCCGGAAGGCCGAGTTGGATGCGGTCTGGTAGGCAGTCGACAAGGTGCTGTAGCCCGGATTGGAGACATTGTTGATGGAACCGGGCACGTATTGCGCGTGGTTGAGGACGTTATAGGCCTGTGCCTGGAATTCGACGGAGCGGCTCTCACCAAAGTTGAAACGCTTGATGGCCGTGGCATCGAAGTTGTTGATGGGGTTGATGGGCTCAGTGTTCCGTTGAGCAGTGGGCAAGGTGCCGGCGGCGGCAGTAATGTATTCCGCATTGGGATTCTTGGCCACATAGGCTACGGTATTGGCGCTGCAGATGATGGTGCCGTTCGGGTCCGTGGCGGTGGTTCCAGTAGGACAATTGATGGCCAGATTCGGGTTGGCATACGCCGTGACGCCCGTGCCGGTGTGCTTGACGCCATTGCCATTGAAGATGGTACGGTCGATTCCGCCACCCTCGCCGTTCAGGTTGGAGTTGGCACCGGAGAGAACGGTGAAGTACTCGGGCGACTCGTAGGTGTAAATGGGCGCGATTTCCCAGTTGCCGATGGTGTTCTTCAAGAGCCAGCCTGAGGTCTTGAAGAATGGCAAGTCATAGACAGCAACGAGGGTAATGCGGTGCGTACGGCTAAGGGCGGAGCGGCTGTAGTCCGCGGCAACGTTCTGCGAGTTCTGTGGACGGCGCGGCGTAAGCGTGGTGGAGAAAGTAGCCGCCGTGGCATCGTCCATCGCCTTGCTCCAGGTCCAGGAGAGATTAAGGAGCAAGCCGTTGGTGAAGTGACGGTTGAGGCTGGCCTCCATGCCGTTGTAGTTCGATTCTGAGAGTGGCCGATAGGAAGTGACTTTGCCGGTAAAGCCAGCGTCGCCCCAAGCTTTAACAATATTGGAAAGGTTGGTAATGGCGAGCAAATTATTCGTCATGGTGCCGAGCGTGGCCGTGGCTGGTGCGCTCAACAGGGTTGGAATCTGATTGGCCGTTGTGACCTTTGGCTGGACATTGATCTGATCCTGTGTGGGCAGGTGAATGCCGCGGGTGCCAACGTAGCGGACTTCAGCTGTATACACATTCCTAAAGACATGCTGAACGCCGAGGGTCCAGTTTTCGGCATAGGGCAGGATCTGGTTGACAGGGAGCCAGGCGGACGTAGCCGCACGCTGGTCTGCAAGGGTGGAGTATGTATTCAGAGTGCCGGTTCCATGGGGCAACCCACCATTGGTGAGGTAGCCTGGGCATCCTGCGGAGTAAGCCCCCAACTTGGCCGCGGTGCCTGTGCAATCGGCGGGGCCGGGGTTGGCGCCGAGGTTGGTGCTCACGTCGTTTGTGGACGAGTACTGTGGCGGGAAGGAGAGGAGGCCGAGGTTATCGTCGAGGACGTCGCCGGCAGTCCCGAATCCCATGCGAATGGAGGTGTTGGGGTTGAGGGCGTAGTTGATTCCCACGCGCGGGAAGAAGTTTGTCTTTTGGGGCTGGGGCGAGTCAAAAGTAACAAGCCCTGGCACGCTGGCCGCGATGTTGAGCTTCTGCGCGCGCTCGCCAACGGGGACGGCGGTGAACTCGTAGCGGAGGCCGAAGTTCAGGCTGAGTTTCTCGGAGATGCGCCAAGTGTCGTTCGCGTAGCCGTAGAAGGATGTCTGGTCACCATAGTAGAAGAAATTACCAGTCGACCGTTCGCCAAAGTTAGTTGGCCCGAGGTCATGGAGATACTCGGTGAGGTAGTAGTACTCATAGTCACCGCGCACGCGCTGCGTGAAGCTCTGCGGAGCGATGAACTTGCGGCCATCAAAGCCAAACTTGAGGCTGTGCTTGCCCTTGACGTAGCTGAGGTTGTCAGTGAGCTGATAGAGGTTTTGGATGGTCGACTGAGGTGCGTTGGAGTCCGGGCCGATATTTATGTTGCCCGTATCCGAAAATACCAGGTTGGGGAAGGAGTCGAGCCCCTGGAAGGCGAAGTTGCCTGCAGGATAATCCTGGAAGAAACGGTTGAAGCCGATGCGGGCCTCGTTGATGAGGTTGGGTGTGAAGTTGTGGAATTCGCTCAGAGCAATAATGTGGAACTTTTCCGGAAGCGGCTCGAAGAACGCGGGGATGCTGGCCGCAGTGTCGATGCCCATCCACCTGTTGTAGATGTAGCGGCCGCGGAAACTATCCCTGGGTGAAATGGTCCAGTCGGTGCTGGTGGTCAGAACATCAAAGTTGCTGAAGTTGGGAGCAGCGATGAGGTAGTTTCCAAGCGGGATATTCTGGGCGCCTGCAGAGCCGTATGCTCCAGTACCGGCCGCGGCGATGTTGCCGGCGTAACTTGGGCCGCTGGAATTGAAATTTGTATCGGTATATAGGGTAAGGAATTGGCTTCCGGAATCCTGGTTGAAGCAGGCGTGGTCATTCGCATCGGTTACTTGCGAGGATGAGACCGGCACATACTTGGTGAAGACGCCGAGGTTGTTGGCGTTGAACCCCGACATGCCCTTGATGGCGGTCATACCAGCAGCGGTGGGAGTGCAAAGGTAATACGAGCCGCTCTGGCCGATGCTTTGGCGCTCGTAGCTTCCAAAGTAGAAGAGCTTGTCCTTGATAATTGCTCCGCCCGCCTGTCCGCCGAAACGGTTGTTGTCGTAGCGGGGGATATCGGTCTTGCCGCCCTGGATGGCATTGTTCGCATTCAGATTGCGGTTCTGGAAGTACTCATAGGCGATGCCGTGAAGCTTGTTGGTGCCGCCGCGAACTGTGGTGTTGAACTGTCCGCCTGCGGAGTGGCCAAACTCAGGAGAGAACTGATTGACGATGGCGGTAAACTCGCCGGTGGCATCGTTGGGGACATAGACGAGGGGTCCAGTGACGCCCTTGTTGTTGTTGTCGATGCCTTCAATGGTGTAGTTGTTATCTTCCGGGCGGAGACCGCCGACCGAAGGACCGGTTCCGACACCCATGCCACCGCCGGACGCGACGCCGGGGACGAGCAGGGCCAGATTGAGGACGCCGTTGGCCGAGGAGGATGTGGGGAGGTTCTTGAGTTCTTCCGATTCGAAGGAGGTCTGCAATTGCGTGGTGGTCGTATCGATTGTGACCCCAGCTTCTGCCGAGACTTCAACAACGGTGGATGTCGTCGCGACAGGTAGAACCAGCCTTGCCGTTCCCGTGCTGTTCAACGTTACCGTAAAGTTCTTCAATGTGAACGTCGCAAAGCCAGCCGCGCTAGCGGAAACGTTGTAGTTTCCGGGGAGCAGGTTCGGGATATGGAAATCACCGACCTTGCTGGCCTGAACGGTGGAGGCGACGCCAGTAGCGACGTTGGTAGCGGTGACCGAGGCGGCGGGAATGGCAGCGCCGCTGCGGTCAAGGACTGTTCCAACGATGTCACCGCTGGTGGCCTGGCTCCAAGCGGCAAAATTGCCGCCTATCAATAAAGCAGTAAGAAGACTAATTGCAATGATTGCTTTCTTAAACCGGAAAGATAGCATTGAACTCCTCCGAAGATGATTTGGGATTGGAAGGCCCAGTCGGGAAACTTCTCAATCCACTTATTTTGTTGCTGCGGTTAGGCGGTTGTTAAACCGATTTACCGGTGATACAAATGACGACAGAAGTCGCAAGAATGCGACTGAAAAACAAAACGAAACCCACGCACACGTTCAAGTGATCCGTGTGCCGTGTTTCGACAAATTACGCGGATAGCTGTCCAGGAAGAAGCACGATGTGGGCCACTCTACTCGATCCGGGGAGAATAGATATTTGCCATTGAAACTAAAGTACTTATAATTTTGGACTGGAAGTGTCCAAAATTCAATTAGATATGGAAAAGCGTATGAATTGTCCGTGGAATTCCGAATTCGGGAGGATTTAGTTTTGTTCTGGGAGGCCTTTTCCAGCTTTTGTTTTCAGTGCGATCGGAAATGCCAATGGCGCGGGGGTGCGGCAAATGAAAAGGGCGCCCGTGTGAAGGGGCGCCCGTGGTTGGGAACAGCTTTTTCCGCTTAAAAGTTGAACTTCAGAGCGAGCGCCATTGTGCGGGCGTTGGCGGCGAAGTCCTTGCCCCACTGGGTAAACAGGGGGCTGGAGGCCGTCTGGTAAGCGGTATTCAGCGTGGAGTAATTCAAGTTTTGTACATTGTCGATGCTGCCCGCGAGGTACTGCGCGTGGTTGAAGACGTTGTAGGCCGAGGCGGAGAACTCAAGCGAGCGGGACTCGCCGAAGTTGAAGCGCTTGATGGCCGTGGCGTCAAAGTTGTTGATGGGGTGGAGCGGCTCAGTATTGCGCTCGGCGGTGGGCAGAGTGCCGGCAGCGGCAGTGATGTACTCCGCATTGGGGTTGGTGGCCACATAGGCAACCGTATTCTGAGAGCAGATGATGGTGCCGTTGGGGTCATGAGAGTAGGTGGCAGGGGCAACCGGAACCGGGCAGTTGCTGGCGAGGTTCGGGTTGGCGTAGGCGGTGACGCCCGAGCCTGTGTGCTGGGCACCCTTGGGGTTGAAGATAGTGCGGTCAATGGTGCCGGAGTCGCCGTTTTCGTTGGAGTTTACGCCGGATAGAACGGTGACGTACTCCGGCGACTCATAGATGTAGATTGGCGCGATTTCCCAGTTGCCAACGGTGTTCTTGAGGAGCCAGGTAGAGGTCTTGAAGAAGGGCAGGTCGTAGACGGCGACGACGGTGATGCGGTGCGTACGGCTGAGAGCAGATCGGCTGTAGTCGCCGGCGATGTTCTGCGAGTCCTGCTCACGGCGGGGTGTGAGGGTGGTGGAAAAGGTGGCCGCGGTGGCATCGTCCATGGCGTGGCTCCAGGTCCAGGAAGCGTTGAGGAGCAGTCCGTTGGTGAACAGCCGCTTGAGGCTGGCCTCGAGGCCGTTGTAGTTGGACTCAGAGAGCGGCCGGTAGGAGGTGACCTTGCCAGTGAAGCCGCCCAGGCCATCAGACGGGCTCAACCATGCAGGAACGATGTTCCCGGTGGGAGTGCCGGTACTGGTAAGCGGGTAGAGGG
>DASRLI010000237.1:0-7117 GCA_035648535.1 Occallatibacter sp.
GGCCAGCGCGTCGATCACGTCGCGCGGGTTTGGATAGGTAGGCTTTCCGGTAAGGCGGTTATCTCGGGGGATGTCGTAGAAGCCGCGCGCAATCCGTCGCAGGCTTTTGGAAGCAACTAGCCGGTGGAGGGCTTGATCGACCGCAGTGCGCGGCCCAAGGTCGGCGAAGTCCTCCGGGGTCCAGACGTGCGGCTGAGCAGAGGCGGAGGTTCGGTCCCGGATGGCGGCTGGAATGCTGGATGCTTGAGTGGACATGGGCTAATCTCATGCAAGAAAAATGCAACAAACTTCTGACTTGTTTAGTGTAACGCAATGTCAGAAAAATGCAACAAACTTCTGACCACCGCTGTTGTCGATTTCGCTAGGGGCTCAGTTTGAACCCAGAGGTAACGAACGAACCTGCTTAGACCCCGAATTTGTGAGCTACGGTTTCCTAATGGGGTGCCGCAGCCGAATGCTTCCGGCTTGTTGACAACCATTAGGAGCACAACCAAATGTCTCGTCAAAGAGTGACTCGGTCTGTGTCGCCAGTCGAGTTTGATCGCCACGTATCATGGAGTCATCATTTCGCAGGGTTGGCGTAGCACGTGAGGACTGCATGTTTCTGCGCGAAGAACAACGGGTGTTGATCGAACAACTGAAGCGAAAGAGCACGCCAATTGCGGACATATATTACGGCGGCCTACGCTCTTTTGCGGATGAAGAGAATCCCTATCGTTTCCATCTTGCAGCCCATGCGTTTCGCGAGCTGATTGCCCACTGCGCTCAGTTAACGGGCGAAACTGTCGTGTATGGAGACGGTATGAAATCACGCCTCAAGCCCGTCAAAGAAGCGTACCAAGAGTGGAAACGGACAAGTTCACTGGGAGCCGATCCAACGACAAACGTCGTCGGATTGTCCGAAGACCTTATGGTGGCGTTGGATTCATTCTTCGATTGGCAGGAAAGCAACCGTCCGGAAGCCAGGAAAAAGACCGCAATGATGCTGACGCAACTTTCCGGGGCGGGTCCGGCGCTTCCGTCGGACGTTGTAGCGAACGAGATTTCAGGGTGGATGAAGGCCGATGAGTATTTCAAAGCCGTCGCCCACAACAAGCACAAAGCAAAGCAGGACGAGTTCATCGGCAAGCTGTTTCTGATAGAGGACATCTTGCTGAGGCGTATGCAGCCTCCGCCGGTGAGCGA
The DNA here is from genome assembly GCA_035648535.1 of Occallatibacter sp. Lineage (GTDB taxonomy): Bacteria > Acidobacteriota > Terriglobia > Terriglobales > Acidobacteriaceae > Telmatobacter. Next base: position 1,186 of record DASRLI010000237.1, read on the forward strand.
TCTGGACGAAATCGACGCTCTGCTTCTCGAGGCTGACCATGCCAACTAAAGCGCAAGTGGATAAGGCCATCGAACTGATCCAAAGGGGTGGCGGCAATTACGAATATTTCTTCGGACAACTCAGCAGTCCTAGTTGGATTGCTCCGCTTGCGGAGCGGGGACGGTTCAATCATCCGCCAGCGCTAGAGCGTGTGTCGGAACAGGCTTACCGTATTCCTCCTTGGCCGGAGGGACAGTACCTCTTGCGCATGGCTGGCACTGCACCCGAAGAAGTCGCAAAGGCGATTGGAGCGGACTGCTACAACTCGGACAATCCGATCGTTCATACCCTACTGCTAGAGATAGCCACGGTTCTACCTGGTCAAGCCGCGAAAGCAATTGCAGCGCGTGAAGTCGAATGGCTTGCAAAGCAGCGGTCAACTTTCACGTTGTATCCGCAGAAAGCTGCGACTCTTGTCCTCCACCTCGTTGAGCAAGGAGAGACGAACAGTGCCTTGCGCCTAAGTCGAGTGCTGTTTCAAGTGTGGGCTCCGAAACTCAAGGATGGAGGGAAACCTATCGAACTTGAGGATGGGACCACATACACATACCGTCCTTCTCCCGAGCCTGCGGGGCGAATGGAACCAGTGTGGTCCGAGGTATTCCGCCATAAGGTCATTCCCACGCTTGCGTTAGCGGCGTCCCCATCTCTGCTGAAAGACCTCGCTTCCAACCTTAATGAAGCGGTGTCGATTCACAACAGCAATCATGAGGACAAGTCGGATGACTACTCCACGATATGGAGGCAGTTCATTGAGCATGGCTCGCATTACGGCACATTAGATGAAGCTGTGAGCGCCATGACCGACGCTATCAAGGTGTTGATTTCTGAAGCCCCAGGAACGGAGGGGCTGATTCTCGCGGAACTGGGTCGATACAACTGGCCAATCTTCGACCGTTTGAGTGCATTCACGTTGAAGATTGCTCGGAACGTCGATCAGAAACTCCTCGGGACATACGTTGCCGATGCGAGCAAGTTCAAGCGTCGTTCGAGCAACCCGGAGTTCCTGGAATTGCTCACCGCCAAGGCCAACGAATTGGCGCCCGAAGTGCTGAAAGCAATCTTGGGCCGAATCGATGAAGGCCCCGATCCAGCTTCGTATGAATACCACTTGACGCATCGTGTTGCTCCGGAAGATCGAGAAGCTGTTGCGGCTACTATCGTGGATCAATGGAGGCTGGACTGGCTTCACCCACTCGCAGCAGTGCTGGACGAGAAGCATAAGGCTCAACTTGATAAGCTGCTGGCAAAATTCAATCCCCCCGCAGAGCGTCCCTTCCACACCTCTGGAGCTTTTGCCGTGCAGGAACACAGCCCTTTGGATTTGGATGGATTCAAGGCGATGGAGGTCGGTGAACTCGTCGAGTATCTGCGGACCTGGACGCCACCCAGTACCGGCATACCTTTTGATCGTCCGTCGCGCTCCGGGCTGGGCGGGACTCTTGCCAAATGGGTGACGGACAACCCACAACGAGCGTCGGAGGTGATCGATCAATTCCTGACGATGGAACTTGACCCCATTTTTTTGACCTCGATGCTCGATGCATTCCAGTCTCTCCTTCGAGACAAGGCCGATTTCGATGTGTATGCGGTGGCGCGAGCTGCGCATTGGGTTGCAGAATCTACCGACGCCATCACGACCGTTGGAGAGGATGATGGTTGGCATCGCCCCACTTGGAACTGGGCTCATATGTCTGCTGCCCGATACATGGCAGAGCTGATGCTCAAGACTGAGCGACTCGATCTCAAGCGCGCAGACGAACTGTTCTTGGTAGTTCGTGCGATGTGCTATTTGCCGCACCCAACGGAGGAAGAAGAGGCTTCGTACAAAAAAGAATCGAGCCGGTATGCCTCGTTTGCTCTAAACACGCCACGGCCGGTTGGCGTGGAGGCGATGATTCGGTATGGGCGATGGCTGAAGCTTGCCACGCCAGAAGCAGAGTTCAAGCGAGAGCAACTCGGCCCAACACTTGCCGTATTGGAAGAGAAGCTCAATTCAGTCGAAGAGCCCTCGGTGGCGGTGCGTGAGATGTTCGGCATGCAATTCCGAACTCTTGCATGGCTCGATCACGAGTGGTTCACCTCGGTTGTTCCTAAGCTGTTTCCTGGCAAGACTGGAAAGTTGCCAGTGGAGAAGACGCAGGATCGGTTTGCCTGGAGTGCGTACCTCCGTTACGGTGGCCTTGCACTTTCTATGTTGCCTGCCATGCGGAATCGTTATGCGGCTGCAATCAAGTCATTGCCGAAGAACTCGACAGAGATTGACGAGGTGGAGCGCACACTCGCGAGCCATTTGATGCAGTATTACGCTCACAGCAAAATCGAGTTGGATGACCCACTGTTGACGCAATTCTTCGCTCTCGCGAGTCCTGCATTGCGCGCGCAGGCCCTTGGCGATATCGGGTGGAGTATTGGCAAAGAAGAGACTCCCCTTAGCGAACCGATTAAGGACCGGTTGATGGCTCTTTTGGACAGCCGAATTTTCCTGCTAAAGAACGATTCCCGCGATGAGGCAAAGGAGCTTGAAACCTTCGGGTGGTGGATGGACAGCGGGAAATTTCCAGAAGAGTGGGCAGTTGGCCAAGCAATGCAGATCCTGGAGGTGCAGCGCACGCTCCGGCCTGACTTCGCAGTCGTCAAAACTTTCTCGGAACTGGCGAAGAAATATCCCTACCAGGCTGTTCGCGTCGCCAATGTACTTCTTGAAGAAGACCGGGATGGTTGGTCGATCCACGGCTGGAGTCAGCATTTGGACAGCATCTTGGAGACTGCGTTGAACGATGGTGACAACGCAAAAGCGGAGGCAACAGCAATGATCGATCTTCTAGCGGCGCGCGGCTTCCGAGGATATCGGCGGCTGTTGGCGCCGGACGGGGTATAGTCACCCATCCGCCAACGCACAAGGAATGCGTCCTCTTTCATCGTGCAATCGGCGATCGCTACTCGATGCAGAGCATGACCTTAGCCCCTCACTTGGTGACAAATCGCCGGGTCACTCGTCGAGGCCAGATTGGTACCGCTAAGATGAGCGCTGCATCCGTTCGTATGCAAGCTCCATAAGGTGCGTGGCCCGGTGCCGGGCCAAAGCGGGCCGGTGCCGGCCCCAAAACACTCCAGGATGGTTCCATCCTGACCCAACTGAGGGAAGCGGTGGTGCGGGCGGGGGGACTTGAACCCCCACGACCTGTTAGGGTCTGCGGATTTTCATTCCGATTCGTCTGTCAATTTATCCAATTTTTTCTTCGGGTTAGTTCAAGCGTGACCCACGATGTGTAAGAAAATGTGTAGCTCTGAACCCAAAACGAGTGGATTCTCTCGCCTCAAGCGGAAGATACGGGCAGCATCGAGCTGATACACCGATGACTGATTTTGGCATTCTGATCTGGCCCAGTATGGCGGTTTAAGTTGGCCCACCCTAGGGCAGAGCGGACTCTACCCTGTTTCTCAGTGATATGAGGGACGGAGGGGCGAGTTGGACTGGAGAGCCAAGGTGGAGTTATACGAGCAGATTCGTCGGGAGTACGAGTTTGGAGTTGGATCGGTGATCGGCGTGGCACGGAAGTTGGGCGTGCATCGGCGCATGGTGCGGGAGGCGGTGCGGAACGCAGTTCCGGCCCAGCGCAAGAAGACGGAACGTCCGGCGGTGAAGATGGCGTCGGCGGTGTCTTTGATCGACTCGATCCTGGAGTTGGACCGCAAGGCTCCGCGCAAGCAGCGTCATACGGCGCGGCGTATCTATGACCGGATCCGCGCCGAGATTCCGGGATGCACGCCAGCGCAGCGGACGGTCCGGCAGTATGTGGAGCGGCGCAAGCACGCCCTGGGTTGGGCCGAACACGAGGTGTTGGTTCCGCAGAGCTACGACTGGGGCGTCGAGGCGCAGGTCGATTGGTACGAAGCGTATGCCGATCTGGACGGGGAACGGATCAAGCTACAGGTCTTCGAGATGCGCTCGATGGCAAGCGGCGCGGCCTTCCATCGGGCGTATCCGTGTGCGACGCAGCAGGCTTTTCTTGAAGCGCACGAACTTGCCTTCGAGTATTTTGAAGGCGTCTTCCGGCGGCTTCGTTACGATAACCTGTCGAGCGCGGTGAAGAAGATCCTGCGCGGCCAGCAGCGCGAGTTGACGGCCCGGTTCATCGCGTTCCGTTCGCACTGGCAGTATCAGGCCGAGTTCTGCGCTCCGGGCGAAGGCCATGAGAAGGGCGGCGTGGAGGGCGAAGTTGGCTACTTCCGCCGCAACCACTGGGTCCCTGTGCCGGTGGCGAGCGACCTTCAGGCGTTGAACCGGAAGCTGCTGGAGGCCTGCCGCGCCGATGAGGGCCGGATCATATCAGGCCATACCGAGTGTGTCGGTACCCGGCTGCTGACAGAGAAGGAACATCTTCTGCCACTGGCCGCCGAGTCCTTCGATCTGGCCGAGGTCAGCTTCCCGCGCGTCGATCAGACAGGATGCGCGAAGGTGCGGACGAACTCGTATTCCGTGCCATTGAAGCCGGGCTCGATCGTCGAAGCCCGCGTCTCCTCGACGACGGTCGAGTTCCGTCACCATGGCAGCCGGATCGCCAGCCACGAACGCTGTTACAGCCGATTGCAGAAGATCTTCGATCTGGAACACTACCTCGACGTGCTGGACCGGAAGCCCGGCGCGTTGCGCGGTTCGACGCCTCTGGCGCAGTGGCGGGCTCAGGGCCGGTGGCCTGAGAGTTACGACCGGATATGGGAGCAGATGATCGAGCGGCAAGGACGCCAGCCCGGCACCCGTGCCATGGTAACGCTCATCCGCATGGGCCGCGAATTCGGCTATGAAAACCTGACGGCTGCCGTCGAACAGGCTCTCGATCTGGGCTGCGCAGACGTCGCCGCGATCCGCCATCTGCTCCTGTCCGATCGGTTGCAGCACACCGTCGGCGAGCCGATCGAGATCGGTGCCCTGTCCGCATATGAACGCCCACTGCCGACCATGATCGAGTACGACCGGCTGTTACAGGCGGTGCAGGCATGAGCCTCCAGATCGCAGGTATCGCTCAGAACTGCAAGGCGCTGCGACTGCCAGCCGTCGGGGCGCAGTTCGCATCGCTCGCCGACGAAGCCGCCCAGCGCAAGCACTCACACCTGCACTATCTTGAAGCCCTGCTCCAGGCCGAGATGGAAGACCGGGAACGACGCAGCATCGAGTTGAGGATGAAGGAGGCGCACCTGCCCAGGATCAAGACGCTCGAAGAGTTCGACTTCGCCCAGTCGCCGCACATCCCCGCCGCCCGCATCCGCGCCCTGGCTGAAGGCGGCTATCTCGAACGTGCCGAACCGGTCCTGCTGGTCGGAGATCCAGGCACCGGCAAGAGTCATCTTGCCACCGGCCTGGCTATCGCTGCCTGTCGTCAACGCAAGCGAGTGCGCTTCACCACCGCCGCCGCCCTGGTCAACCAGCTCGTCGAAGCGCAACGGGAACAGAGCTTGAGCCGGATGCTGGCACGCTGGTCGCGCGTGGAGCTGATCGTCATCGATGAACTCGGCTATGTCCCGCTGGCCGAAGTCGCCGCCGAACTGCTCTTCCAGGTCATAGCCGAGAGAGCCGAAAAGGCCGCCATCATCGTCACCACCACCTGCCCTTCTCAGAGTGGCCCCAGGTCTTCACCAACGCCCGGCTCTGCAAGGCCGTGCTCGATCGCCTTACCGATCAGGCACACATCATCGAGACCGGCTCAGAGTCCTATCGCTTCCGTAGAACCTTGCGGAAGAAGACCAAAGAGTAAGCCCTGGGAGTTAGGTTCTGCTTCCGCTACGCCCTCCGGGCTACGCTCCAGCAGAACCCAACTCCCTCAACATCAACGTCCCAAGGGTGGGCCAAAACAAACCGCCGAAGTGGGCCAAGCCAAGTTGCCAAACTCA
>DASRLI010000238.1:0-13171 GCA_035648535.1 Occallatibacter sp.
CCCATCCTTTCCGCTTTTTCCTGCGGAAAGGGTGGGAGACCACAACCGTACGCCAAATGGCCTCTCTATTTCGAATTTCCCGCCCCGATCAACCGCATCAGCCCCTGAGACCTCAAATCGGGATCAAGAAAGGTCCGCGGCTCGCCAACAGTCATGCACAAGGCCTCAGCCGCCAGATGCCCCGACCGCGCCGCGCTCTCCATCGTTGACGGCCACCCCGTCGCAGTCCAATCCCCGGCAAGAAAGCAATTCGGCCACGGAGAAACAGCACTCGGCCGCGCTGCATCAATCCCCGGCGGAACGCCAAACGTAGCGCGCACTTCCTTCACCAGCGCGACCTTCTCCAGCTTCGCCTCTTTCACGCGCGGAAAGAACTCCGCAAGCTCTTCAAGCGCCTGCCGGATAGCCTCTTCCCGCGGCAGCGCCGCGAATGCCCGCGTCGCACTCACCACCAGCTCGATATAGTGCCCCCCACGCCCCGTCTGCAGCCGCGACTGGTTATACATCCAGTGAATCTCCCGATCCAGAAGCACAGCATGATCCAGCTCTGTAATTTCGCGGTCAAACCATAAATGCACGCTGCAGATCGGCCAATGCTCATGCCGCTCAATCTGAAGAGTCAGTTCCTGTTTACGCTCCGCCGCTGGCAGATGTGGCAACAACTGCGCCGTCGCCTCAAACGGCAACGCCACAACCAGAAAGTCCGAAGCCAGTTGCCCGCTGCGCGTTTGAATGGACCACCGCGCGCCGCGCTCATCCCACGACGCACCCTCGAGGTGCGTATTCAGGTGAACGCTTCCACCGCGCTGCTCAATGAATGGAGTCACTCCCGCATACAATTCGCTCAGCGGCACGGTACTCATCCCCATGCTGCCCGCAAACGCCGAGTTCATAAACAGCTCGCGAATCACCTTCGCCGCATAAGGCAGCGCAATCGAATCAATATCGGCGTTAAGCGCGCTTGCAATCACCAGCCGCCAGAAGCGCTCAATCGCGCCCCGCGTCTGCCCGGTACGCCTGAGCCACGCGCCAAGCGATTCGGTAGAGTCAGCCCGCACAGGCCGCATTAGCACTGTAAAAGCCCGGGCCAGCGCAAACTTGTCGGCAAGCGAAAACGCATGCGCCGCCATCAGTTTCGGCAACCCGTGCAGCGGCGCCGGCAGCCCCAAAGGACCCAATCTCGACGGCCCCAGCCTCGACCGCCGTCCTCCCGGCTCAATCATCGTCATCTCGCTGGTCCAGTAGATTCGGTCAGCGACCCCGACGCGGCGATAGAACCCCACAAGATTCGTGCAGCACCCAAAAAGCACATGCTGGCAGTTATCAATAACCTCATTCACGCCCGGATGCAGATACGAACTCGCCCGCCCACCAAGATACCCGCGCCGCTCCACCAGCTGCACGCGCAGCCCAGCCTCTGCCAGCGCGCAAGCAGCGCTCATCCCAGCCACGCCACCACCAACTACTGTGGCGGTCTTCTGCAAATCCTGTGGCAAGTTACTCAATCTCTCTCCGCCTCAAGCAACCAGCCGCGCCCATGTCATCCGCGTCAGCCCCACGGCCAAAATAGCGAGCTTCGTCCGCAGAGGCACGCTGGCCCGACGTGAAAACACATCGTAGTCTGCCCGCTCAATGCGCTTCAGCAACGCATGATAAACAGAAACCAGCACCTGCATTGCAGGCCTGCTTTCGCGGTCGATAAACGGCAGCAGCGCCTCCGCCGAGCGGTAGTAATATTCAGCGCGCTGTGCAATCGCTTCGAGCAACGCGCGCTCGTCCGCGGTGGGCGGCGCCCCCGCAGCGCGATGAAGCAGCGAGTCGAGCGAAACGTGATGAGCCGACAAATCTTCCAATGGCAAATAGACGCGGTTCCGTGCCGCGTCCTCCGCAACGTCGCGGAGAATGTTGGTCAGCTGAAACGCAATGCCCGTCTCCTCCGCGAATTTCTCGGCGCGCGAGTCCTTGTAACCAAAAATGCGGATACACACCAGTCCAACAACCGACGCCACCAGGTAGCAATACCGATAGAGATCAGCAAACGTAGCGTAAGTATCCGGCCCGCCGTTATCACCTCGATCCAGGTCCATGGTGACGCCGGCTACCAATTCATCGAGCAGGCTTAACGGAATCGCAAAGCGCGTAATGGCATCGCGCACCGCAAGGAAAACCGGGTCGGCTGTCTGCGCGCCATTGCTCACGGCACGCCATTCCGCCAACCAGACGTCGAGGTGTGTTCGACGATCCTCGATGGAAAAGCTCTCGTCGTCTGCCAGGTCGTCGGCCCTCCGCATGAAGGAGTAAACGGCGCAGATTGCATTGCGGCGCGTAGTAGGCAGAGCGATGAAAGCGTAGTAGAAGTTCTTCGCTTCGCGCCTTGCGATCGACCGGCAGACAGTATAAGCCTCGTCGAGCGTAACTCCGTTAGATGTAGTTTCTTGGGTCAAGCCGCCTTCTCTGTCGTGCCCTTGCCGAGGCGGAGAAATGGAAACGCCTTGCCGCTCAGTGCGCGCAATGCGAGAGCGAGTTTGGTGCGCTTTGAAATAGCCGGACGCGCGCTGAGCACGTCATAGTCGCGCCGCTCTATCGCCCGCAAAATCTCAAGGCCGCCGCGGCTGAACAGGTCGAGATCGAGCGCCAGGTCGCGGTTGACCCTGCCTATCAGCGGCAGTCCCTGCTCGAAAAGTGACCGCGCATAGTCAACTTCAAATCTGAGCAACGCGCGAAACTCGGGCGTCGCAATCCCACTCGCGATCGTCTCATCGTTCACGCCGAAGCGCTGCATATCGTCTTGCGGTAAGTACACGCGGCCCTTGCCAAAGTCCACGCGAACATCCTGCCAGAAGTTGGCCAGTTGCAGCGCCGAACAAGTCGCGTCCGACAGCCGACAATTCTCCTCGCTCACCTCGCCGCATGCATAAAGTACCAGCCGGCCGACCGGATTCGCCGAGTAGCGACAGTAGCCCAGCACCTCATTCATCGATGCATACCGCGTAACGGTCTGGTCCTGCCGAAACGCCGTCAGCAGATCCGCAAACGGTTCCTTGGGAATGGCGCAGGCGCGAATCGTTTCTCCGAGCGCAACAAATACCGGATGACGCGCGCGCCCCTCATAGCATGCATCGAGTTCGCGGCCCCACTGGTCCAGCAGCGCCAACGCCTGCGCAGTCGAGCCTACCTCGTCGCCCAAATCGTCTGAGACACGGCAGTACGCATAGATGGAGTGAAAGTGCGGACGCAGAGCCTTGGGCAAAAACCACGAGGCAACGTGGAAGTTTTCGTAGTGCGACTCGGCCAGTCGGCGGCACCACGTGCGTGCCTCTTCAATTGTGGGCGCAACGTCCGGAATGCGATACGAAGCAGGCAGTGCCGCCCAGCCGCGCGCGAGCGCTTCGCCTGGGTCGTCATCGCCGCCCCGCGGCAGTACTTTCCTCTCCAGAGCGTTTTTGTCCGGTTGCACAGTGGCCGCAGTCATTGGTTCGCCTCAGGGCACAATCGCGGTCTTGATCTCGCTGCTGCGGTTCATCAGCTTCTCGAAGACACGGTTGAGTTCGTAGAGATGAGCGTGGCCGGTGATGAAAGCTCCCGCCTGGAATCGGCCGCCGGCAATCAGCGCAAGCGCCTCCCGGCAGATGGCCGGAGTGTGATGGAATGTCGCGCGCAGCGTAATGTCGCTATAGTGGATGCGGTTCGTGTCCAGCGTTACGTGCGTATCCGCGGCGCAACCGCCGAAAAAATTCACCGTCCCGCCCTTGCGCACCAGCTCCACAGCTTCCTGCCAGGCTTCCGGTATGCCCACCGCTTCAATTGCGATATCGACGCCGCGATTCTTCGGCGTAAGCGCGCGCGTCTCGCGAATGGCCTTGCGAATACTCGTGGTCTGCACCACGTGTGCCGCGCCCAGTTGCCGCGCCGCCTCCATCTGCCCGTCGTGCTTCACAATGGCGATCACTTCGTACCCAGCAAGGGCAGCCACATGCAGAATCATCAACCCCAGCGGGCCGCCGCCGATCACGGCGACGGTGTCTCCGGCTCGGGGTCTGGAATCCATAAACCCATGAACCGCGCAGGCCAGCGGTTCCGTCAGTGCCGCGTGTTCCAGCGGCACGTGGTCCGGAACCTTGAGGGTGTTCTTGGCTACAATCCGCGCGGGAATGCGAATGAATTCGGCATACGCGCCGTTATTGAAAAGCAGGTCGTCACAGAGATTTTCCTGACCGCGCGCGCAGAAGTAGCACTGGCCGCAAGGGGCGGAATTGAGGGCAACCACGCGGTCGCCGGGCGCGAAATCCGCAACTCCCACTCCTGCCTGCACAACCGTCCCAGCCAGTTCGTGGCCAAACAATGCGGGAGGCACAATCATGCGCGCATGATAGCCCCGACGAAACACCTTCAAATCTGTACCGCAAGTCAGCGCGGCGCCCACGCTTACAATCAATTCGCCCGGTGCGGCCTCCGGGACAGGGACCCGCTCTATTCGAATATCTTCACGACCGTGGAGGACTGCGGCTCGCATGGTGCTGTGCCCATGGAGAAACGTGTTCTCGACGGTCCTGCGACCCAGACTGACGGCGGATTCGACCGTCTGGCGACCTTTGTCGACCACTGTATCGACGGTATTCAGGCCTGCTTCGACGACCGTCTCGACTGTGTTCAGGCCTCCCTCGACGACACCTTCGATCGTTTTGCGGCCGCGGAGGATCGCGTCTTTCACAGTACTCGCCATCAAGTCCCTCCTACTCTCCGCCCCCGCCAAGTACAGGTTCAATCATAATCTTCATTGAGCCCCCTTGTGGGTGTGATGCGATCTCAATGGCCTCCACCGCCTGCTCAAGCTGAAAGCGGTGAGAAATCAGTTGGGTCAGGTCGAACCCATTGCGGTAGCCGTCCAAAACCAAGCCCGTCACTTCGTCCAGAATCGGAAACGAGGATGAGTATGAGCCGAGCAGGGTCTTCTCGTCCACGCAAACTGCGGCAGGATCGATAGTTGCTTCGCCGTGCTGAGTCTGGGCAAAAAGCATCACCTTGCCGCCCGGCCGAGCCGCATCCATAGCTGTCTTTATCAGGGCATTGCCCCCAACGGCCAGAATCACGGCATCCGCGCCCCGGCCTTCGGTCGCCGCAAGCACCCTTTCCACCACATTCTCCGTGCCCGCGTTGATCGGGTCCTTGAGCCCGAACCGTGCTGCAATCGCGTGGCGCTCAGCAAACAAATCGGAAGTGAGCACACGCGCACCGGTGCGTCGCGCAAGCGCGGCGTGCATCAGTCCAATTGGCCCCTGGCCGATAACCAGCACTGTGTCGTCAGCCGCAAGATTCAGCAGCTTTACGCCTTTGAGCACAGTGTTCAACGGTTCGATAAAAGCCGCCTGTTCGAATGGAACATCGGCGGGAATCACCACCACGCCGCGGTTCGCAACCACGAAATCCATCACCCGGATGTACTCGGCGAAACCCCCTCCGGAGGGCGCAAATCCCGCCGTCACGCCAGTCTTCAAATAGAGCGGGCACTGCGACGGCGTCCGCTTGCGGCAGTAGTAGCATTCGCCGCACGGAACATGGTGGAACGTCATCACCCGCTGGCCAACGGAGTACTTCGTAACCCCCTCGCCCACCTGGACCACTGTTCCAGTCATCTCATGGCCGAAAATCCGCGGCGCGGAGTGCGAGCCCATGTGGATCTTTTTCAGGTCCGTCCCGCAGATCCCGCAGGTGGCCACCTTGATCAGTAGCTCCCCGGGACCAATCGTGGGCACAGGCACAGTTTCCACGCGCATGTCGTTAATGCCGCGGTAAACCACGGCGCGCATAGTGGAGGGAATCTTCGGCTCGACAGAGCCATCAGCGCGTGAGATTTGAGTTGCCATTCTGGTTTGCGATAACTCCAGGTTTATCCATATTTTCGAGCAGGAGACCCCTGATGCTCTGGGAGGCCCTTCTACTATTCTCGCCCATCCGGATGAGTGCAGGCCAGTGCCAAGGCCGGGGAAGGACATAAAGCAGCAACCGGCCCATTTGAAACTGCCCGTCGGGCGATATAAAACGATTGAAATCAAGCAGATCTTCGCTGAATCCGTCGCTCACGCCCTTGTAGCAAGAGAACGGAATACCTCGCATGCCGGCGAGCCGGGCCACCGCCGCCGCCTCCATATCAACAAGAGCGGCCCCATAGGTTGAAGCCAGGCGCTTCTTCTCGGCCGCATCCGCGACCTTTGGGCTCGTTACAACCAGGCACTCGCTGGAGCACTGGGTCACATGAAAACGCTCCCCGGTGCTGGAGTCGATCACGCCAGACACCTTGTAGGCCTTTCCTGGCTTTGCCTCTTCAATCAGCGCCCCTACCCAGCCGATCGAAATAACGCAAGAGATCGGCCCGTCTTTCTCGACCTCGGCAAACGCTCGTGTCGCAGCTTTCTGGCCTGCCCCTGCACACGCGGCAACCCACTCTCCCTCATCGAAGCGCCGGCGCCATAAATCGACGCCGTTGCGGCACTCATGCTGCCAGCCCCGCACCAGCGGCTTCAGCTCAGCAGGCATTGCGGCGATGATGGCGACTCTGGTCATCCGGAAGGCGGCGCGTAGCCGTGCGCGCGGAACCACTCAATCGCAGCGCGCATGGCCGGATAGATGGGAACAATGCGGAAACCCAGTTCCTGCTGAGCATGTGCAGAAGAGGCGTACATCTTCTTGCGCCCCATGCGCACTTCTTCGAGAGTGGCGCGCGGTTCCTTGCCTCTGATCCGCCCCGTAATCCACTCCTCAAAAAACGCATACGTAGCAGCCACGACAAAAGGAATCTTGACCGTTGGCGAAGGAATCCCCGTAATGGCCGACATCTTGTCGAGAATCTGTTTGAGCGTCAGGTTTTCTCCCCCGAGAATGTAGCGATCCCCGGGCTTGCCTTTGGTAAGCGCAGACACATGTGCACGCGCCACTTCAGCCACATCCACAAGATTCAGCCCCGTGTCCACATACGCCGGAAACTTCCCGTTAAGAAAGTCCACAAAGATGCGGCCCGTCGGCGTAGGCTTCGCGTCGTTGGGGCCGATAGGCGTGGTGGGGTTCAGTATGATGACCTTCTGCCCAGCCTTCGCGGCGGCGATCGCTTCCTGTTCGGCAAGAAACTTCGAGCGCTTGTAGTGGCCAACCATGTCGTCAAGCGAAACCGGCGTATCCTCGTTGATGACGATCCCGTCCGTGCGGAAGTGCATCGTCGCAACAGAGGACGTATAAACAACGCGCGGCACTCCAGCTTCTCGGGCCATCTTCAGCAACTCGCGCGTCCCATCCACATTGGCGCGGTACATGGCAGCCGAATCGGGAATCCAGAGCCGATAATCCGCGGCCACATGAACCACTGCGTCGCAACCTTTGAGAGCTGGAGCGAGCGACTCCGGCTTACCCAAATCGCCCACATGCGTGTCGCCGGAGATGCCTTCGAGATTCGCCAGATTACTGGTCTTGCGCACCAGCATGCGCAGCTCGGCGCCTTCTGCGGCAAGCGCACGTGCCACATGATGGCCTACAAATCCTGTCGCACCTGTAAGGAAAACTTTCATGGCTTGCCGGAATGAACAAGGTTAGCAAAATCAGCTGAGTTAGCAAAGTTACTGGCGTTCGTCGGTACTAGGGCAGTTTTCCAATTGGTGTAGAGGGGCTTTGAAAGGGCACGGACGGGGTACCCTTTGGGTCGCCGTGCCGAAAATGCCAAGGTTTTTGTCGGGCTTTAGCCCCTGAGGGATGTTTCTGCCTCTATACGATCAGGAGACCTGCCTTAACTCCGCCGACACGCGTGAAGCGCGGCTAACTCCGCTAGCTCCGCTTCCGCCCTAGTCCAGCTTTTCCGGATGCAGTGCAATGTTCTTCTCGCCGGCTGCCTTCTTCTCGTTGTAGGCCTTCACCCAGTCTTCCCAGTGCTTGCCCGCGGCGCGATCCTTCCCGCTGAATTCCAGGCGAGCAATCTCGGCATAGCTCAGCTTCCGCTTTTCCGGAGCTGTGGGAGTAAAGTAGTGCATCCACGAATCGGCCAGTGTGGCACCGGTGGACCGGTTGAAGATGAATGCCTCAATCCGCTCGCCATTCTTGAGCGTCACCGTCACATCGCCACGATAGTCGAGCGCCTTTTCCAGAGCCTGGCGCAGGTCTTCGTCGCTGGCCAGTTCGGGCACCCAGCCTTCAAGATTCTCGTGCTCAGTTCCCGGAGCGAGTTCCAGCGCTTCCACCTGCGCGCGGGTATACTTCAGAACTTCTGCTGTCATGCGCGCGTCTCCTCCAACTCACGATCGTCGCTCCCAATCTGCACCAGCGGAGCCGGCCCATGCGGCGCAGGCTCGTTGAGCAGATTCAGCGCGTGCTGATCGGGATACTTGCTGAAGGTCCCGCGCACCATGCCGAGAAAACCTTTGAGCGACCCAAATCCGTCAATCACCGCCGGAGCTTCATACCCGCAACTCACCATGCAGTTGGCGCACTTGGGATTGCCGCTGGGAACGCCGTAGTCTTCCCACTTTGTCTCTTCGAGCAACTGCTTGTAGCTGTCCGCGTAGCCTTCCTGCAGCAGGTAGCAGGGCCGTTGCCAGCCGAAGATGTTGTACGCAGGCATGCCCCACGGAATGCAATCGTAATTCCGGTCGCCCATCAGAAACTCCAAAAACAACGGCGACATGTTGAACTTCCAGGTCGGCTTGCGGTTGGAGAGGATAGCGCGGAAAAGGCGGCGCACGCGCGCGCGGCCCATGAAGTGGCTCTGATCCGGCGCCTTCTCGTAGCTGTAGCCCGGCGACAGCACAATCCCTTCGACACCCATTCCCATCACTTGATCAAAGAACCGCCGCACACTGTTTGGGTCGGTGCCATCAAAAAATGTTGCGTTGGTCGTCACGCGGAAGCCACGTTTTACAGCCTCCTTGATGCCCTCAACTGCAATGTCATATCCGCCTTCGCGGCAGACGGAATAGTCGTGGTGTTCGCGTTCGCCATCGAGATGAACCGAGAAGGTCAGGTACTTCGACGGCGTGAACTCCGGCAAACGCCGCTTGAGTTCCAGGGCATTCGTGCACAGGTAGATGTACTTCTTGCGCGCAATGAGGCCGTTGACTATCTCCACAATCTGCGGATGCAGCAATGGCTCGCCGCCCGGAAGGGAGACCATGGGCGCGCCGCACTCATCCACCGCGGCAAAGCACTCCTCCGGGGTCAGCTGCTTCTTAAGAATGTGGGGCGGGTACTGCACCTTGCCGCAGCCGGCGCATGCCAGGTTGCAGCGGAACAGCGGCTCCAGCATCAGCACCAGGGGATAGCGCTTTACGCCAGTGAGCTTCTTCTTCAGGACATAGGTTGAAACCGTCCACATCTGTGAGATTGGAACAGCCATCTTGGTGTAAACCTCCAGCGCCGATTGCGGCGCGTTGCCTAAATTTCGTTTGCAGCCACTAAGTGCTGGCTTCTAGTCAAACATCAAAATCCAATTAAGACACTCAAACAACACGCCAAAAGCCAGTGGCTAGAAGCTGTCTTTGCGTTCCATGGCCCGCCGATAGCTGGTCAAAGCCAGCAGCGGAAAGTATTGCCGATACATGTCATACGACAGGTAGAAGACTCTGGGGAATCCTGTTCCGGTAATGATGTTCTGACGCGTTGGTCCATCCCCCATCGATTCGTCCCAACTGCCGTCTGGCTTTTGCCGCGTAAGCAGCCAGCGAACGCCCTTGGCAATTGAATCAGATCGATCGTCGCCCGCGGCCAGCAACCCCAGCATCGCCCATGCAGTCTGCGATGGCGTACTGGGACCAATGCCGCGCATATTCGGGTCGTCGTAGCTTCCGCAGGTTTCGCCCCAGCCGCCATCCGCATTCTGCACCATGCGTATCCACTCCGCGGCTTGCTGAATCTGCGGCTCAAGATGATCGACGCCGATAGCTTCCAGCCCGCGCAGCACCAGGAATGTGCCGTAGATGTAGTTGACGCCCCAGCGGCCGAACCAGCTTCCATCCGGCTCCTGCTCTTTGAAGATGAACTTGATGGCCTTCTCGACACGCTTGTCGTCGCGCGTATAGCCGTAGTTGGCCAGCATTTCCAGAATTCTTCCCGTGATGTCCACCGTCGGCGGATCGAGCATCGCGTTATGATCCGCAAACGGAATGTACTGGAAGATCATCTTCGTGTTGTCTTTGTCGAAGCTGCCCCACCCGCCGTTGCGGCACTGCATGGCAAACTCCCACTCAATCGCGCGCTCGGCCACCTGGTGCTGGTAGCGTTCCCGTGGGTTGTCCACCTTGTTCAGCGCCAGCAGAACCTGCGCGGTGTCATCCGTGTCGGGATAGAACTCGTTGTTGAACTCGAAGTACCATCCGCCAGGCTCCGTCCCCGGAACCTTCACTGCCCAGTCGCCTTTGTGGCGAACTTCCTTTGAGAGCATCCAGTCGGCGGCCTTGATCAGGCGCGGATCGTTGCGCGGCACGCCCGCCTCTCCCAAAACAAAAACTGCCTGTGCCGTATCCCAGACAGGCGATGCACATGGCTGCATGCGGAATGTAGGCTCCGGCATCCCCGCTGTTGGCGACTGCTCAATGCCTAGCTTCTCAAATTCGTCGCGCGCGCGAATCACCTGCGGATCGTCCTCGGAGTAACCGAGACAACGCAGCGCGATAATCGCGTTCAACATGGCCGGATAAATGGCGCCCAATCCGTCCGACATCTCCAGCCGCTCCAGCAGCCACTTCTCCGCCTTGCGCAGCGCTAACGTGCGCACAGGGCGCAGATGAACCGCCTCGGCCCAATGCATCAACCTGTCCAGCACGATAAAGAAATTCCGCCAGGAGATTGTGGACTTGCGGTCCCGGCGCAAACGCAGAATCGAGTTCGCGCGGCCGCCCACAAACAACTCATCGATCCCCTGCTCGGGTGGAATCTTCTTGTACGGCTTCTTCGCGTAAATGATCGCCAGCGGAACAAGAATCGAGCGCGACCACGCCGAGATCTCGTAGATGTTGAAGTAAAACCAGTTTGGAAAAAGAACGATCTCCGGAGGAATAGCCGGCACTGCGTCGTAGTCGTACTGGCCCAGCCCGCAGAGATACATCTTGGTGAAGGTGTTGCACGCAACCACGCCGCCATGAGCCAGAACCCACTCACGGCACTTGGCCAACCGCGGATCGTCCGCGCCAATGCCCATCAGTTTGGCAGAGAAGTAGCACTTCACCGAAAGCGAAATATTGCCCGGCCCGCCGGGATAAATACTCCAACTGCCATCCTCATTCTGGTAGCGCATCATTTCAGTGAGGGCGCGCTTCAGACGTTCGGGATCGCCGCTTTCCAGTTGCGTGTGCAGATAAATGTAATCGGCCTCGAGCATTGAGTCCGCCTCGAGCTCGCCGCACCAATAGCCTTCCGGATGCTGCTGCGAAAAAAGAAACTCCCGCGAGCGAACGACTGCCGACTCCACGTCTGCCAGGTCCGCATCAAGCCTTCCAAACCTGGGCGCCGCGGATTGTGTCTTCGCCTGCTTTAGACTCATGCGGTTCAAAAAGCCTCAGTTCCTTCAGAAAACAAAAATCGCAACTTCTTTAGGTAGTGGGCCGGTCTTAAAGGGTATGGGCTTCAGCCCGTACATAATCCCTGCAAAAATGAACCCGGGCTGGTAGGGGTGGGTTTTAACCCACCCATTTATCCCCGGTGGGAATATGCTCCCTCAAACTCACCTACTGTTCAGATTCAGAGTGCGAAGCGAACAGGATCTCGCCAGTCCCTTTCACCGCACGGGAACAGGCTCTTGCCCGCCCGCACTGCCAATTGCCTGAATAATCTCTGGAGGCAGGCCAAAGCGCACATTTTCAGGCATTACTTCTACTTCTTCGACGTTTGCGAAGCCGTTTTGACGCAAATAATTAACCACGTCCTCAACCAGCACTTCGGGAGCCGATGCGCCTGCCGTCACCGCAACAGTATCCACGCCGACAAGCCACGCCGGATCGATGGCCTGCGAGTTATCAATCAGGTATCCAATCGTCCCCAGGTTTCGCGACACCTCAACCAACCGGTTGGAGTTGGAACTGTTCGTTGAGCCCACCACCAGCACCAGCCCGGCATTGTGAGCCACGTTGCGCACCGCCACCTGCCGATTCTCTGTGGCGTAGCAAATGTCCTGCGAATGAGGCCCAACGATATTCGGAAATTTGATCTTCAGCGCATGAATGATGTCCCGCGCCTCATCGAGTGAAAGGGTGGTCTGCGTTAGATAGGCCACGCGATTAGGATCGGGGACTTCCAGTGCAGCCACCTCAGCGACATTCGAAACCACCTGGGTAACCTCGGGCGCTTCACCCAGTGTGCCCTCAATCTCATCGTGGTCGCGGTGCCCAATCAGCACCAGCGAATAGCCTTGCTTGGCAAACTTCACAGCCTCAATGTGGACCTTGGTCACCAGCGGGCAAGTGGCGTCGATCACCTTCAGGTTCCGCCCCTTGCTCACCTCGCGAACGGCAGGCGAAACTCCGTGGGCGCTGTAGATCACGCGCTGCCCATCCGGCACGTCGTCGATCTCGTGGACAAAGATCGCGCCCTTTTCAGCTAACTCATTAACAACATAGTGGTTATGGACAATCTCTCGGCGCACATAAATGGGCGCGCCAAAGGTCTCCAATGCGATCTTGACTATGTCGATCGCGCGTACCACTCCGGCGCAAAAGCCTCTCGGCTTGAGCAACAAAACCCTCTTCTGGCTGGGGGAAGTCCCGGCGGCATTACCGTTTGGGGTGGATTCGAGGACAGTTGTGGTCACATCGTCCAGTATACCAATCGGCGACCTTAAGTGACAGGAGAGAACCGCACGGGGAGCAGCTATATACAACCGCAATTTCCTGACAAATCAGCGAAAAACCCGATGAAAGACCATCACCCGCCGGCTTTGAAAGGGCTTACCCGCGGACCTTCCGGCCGCCACGCCATAAGTTCCGCAAAATCATCGCGGATTGAACTTAGCTGAAAGACTCTTTAAGGACCGCAGGAAGTGTCCGGCCACAACTTCAAAGCCTGTCCTGAGCAGAGTCGAAGGGTGCCTTAAGCGCCGCAAGTTGGACACGGGCTTTATTGGCTGAAGAAATATCGCAACGCCGCCCCCTGGGCCACCGATGAGAACCTGAAAACCCTGATCGGCTCGAATTGGAAACCTTAGCGA
>DASRLI010000239.1:0-4346 GCA_035648535.1 Occallatibacter sp.
CGCGCATGATCTGTCCGCGCGTCCAGAAGTGCGAGTGCCCCAGGGTCGCCTCCACAGGCTCCAACTGCGTGTCCCCGTTGGTCCCGTCCACATACGCATGAAACTTCGTGTGAAGGGGCAGCCTGGTGCCAAAGTGGGTCAGTTGGAAATCCTGCGTATCCGTCACTCCATCCACCACCATTTCGCGCAGCGTGCCCTGGTAGTGCCCGGTCGAGTTCAGAATTCCCGCGATCCCCTTGAATCCGCTAAGGTCCGCGTGTTCGAACCGATAGTCGCCCACAATCGGGCTTTCGCCGGGGTCCGCCACCAGCCATGGCCCTAAACTGCCTTTGGTGTAAATAGTCCCCACCGGCCTGGGATTGGTAAGTTCCGCGTCGAAGTTCATCGGCCCACCGGCACGGATTCCCGTCAGCGTCAGATGTGCAATGGCAAACTCCAGCGGCAGCTTGCCCGGCTTGCTCGTCTCCACCGTCAGGTGCGCCCCGTTGCATTCCAGACTGTCCACCTGAAAACGCAGCAGCCTCGCGCCTCCGGTTGCAGGAACGGCAGATGTTCCCTTTGCCCCCTCCGCACCGTGGTCAAAGTGCGGCCGCGGTGGCATGTCCACGTCCAGCCCCTTCAGTTGCACAACCGAAATGCGAATCGCCTGCCCCGACTTGTAGTCCAGCGGTGCATGAAACCGGAACTCGTCGAGCCGTATCAGCGGAGTCGGTGAGCCGGCAGAACCTGGCACCCTGACCCCCTCCACCTCCGCCGGCGGCCAGATGCGCAGTCCGTTGCCTTCGGCCCACAATCCATTCCGAAGCGTCAGGTGAAAGCTGTCCAACTCGACGCGCGCGTGAAAGTGGTCTTGCAGCCCCTGCACAATGTAGGCGCGCATGATCGGCTCGGCCCGGTGCGCCAGCATCAGCACAGCGCCGGTCAGCACTGCAAACGCCACCAACAATCCGCCGCCGACCCACTTCAGCCATCGGTGCCTGCACCAGAACCCTGCTTGCATCTCCCCACACCCACCTTTTCTTTCACATTTATTCTTGCAGGCCCACCCTCACTGGATAGAC
This sequence comes from Occallatibacter sp., assembly GCA_035648535.1. GTDB lineage: Bacteria > Acidobacteriota > Terriglobia > Terriglobales > Acidobacteriaceae > Telmatobacter. The sequence goes on from DASRLI010000239.1 coordinate 1,062, forward strand.
TCCACCGAAGCTCTTCCCTTTCCCACAAAAAATTCGCGTCCCACCTTTGCCCGTTCTTCCTCGCACATGGGTGGGATGCGATAATCCCACCGCCCGCCGTCCCACCCACATTTTCTGAACAGTGCCCCAATGCCGTATCCTTCTTGGCACGGATGCAAGAGCTGATTGAAAACCTCGTAAAGTTGCAAGCTGTCGAATTGGACCGGGCCCGCGTCATCCAGGAGACACGCGCCCTGCCCGCCGAGCTCGCCCAGGCCACCGCCGCGCTCGCTACCGCCCAGCGTCAGGCCGAAGAAGCTTCAGCCGCGCTCAGCCGCGAGGAATCGCTCCGCACCCGCCTCGAACGCGAGATCGCCGGCCACCGCCAGAAGACCACCCGCTTCCGCACCCAGCTCGACTCGGTGAAGACCCCGGAGCAGGCCGCAGCCATCGAGCACGAGATTCGCTTTGAAACCGCCGAAGCCGACCGGCTCGAAAGCGAGGAGTTCACCAGCCTGGAACGCACCGAGGCCCTGGAGCCCGCACTGGCACAGGCCCGGGCCAAGGTGGAAGTCATGTCCGGCGCTCTGGAAAAGACCCGCACCCGCGTCAATCACCGTCAACATGAGTTCACCGCTCAGCTCGACACACTCAACGCCGAGCGCGAAGTTCTCCGGCCTCTCATCGAGCCCGAGTGGCTCACCCGCTTCGACCGCATCTCCACTTCCCGAGGCACCGGCCTGGCCCGCGTCGACAATCAGCAGTGCATCGGCTGCCGCATGGGCGTTCGCCCCCAGATGTGGAACCAGCTCCGCGAGGGCCAGGTGCTCACCTGCGACAGTTGCGGCCGCATTCTTTACTGGGATCCCGCCAGGGCTCCCGCACCCAAGGCTCCCCAGCCCGAGGCCGTGCCCGGTGCCGGCCGCGCCCCACGCAAGCCTCGCCCCGCAAGCGCCTAAGCGATCTCTCAACATACTGCATCCTTGTGAAGGCCGCTGCTGTGCCCGAGCGGCTCCCCACTCCGATCAGCCCCCAAGCCGGTTACAGCATTTTCGAGTTGAGTGTTAATACAACTTCGGGCGCCCCATCCTTTGTGCGTTCTTTGCGCAAAGGGTGGGAGACCACTGACATCCATCGCAACTGTAAACACCCCGGCCGAAAGCGCTCTAAAGAATCCACCGCACCCAATCCGCTCAATCCCTGTTAAAGTTCCTTGCTATGGAAATCCACGCCGTTTTGCACGCCCTCAAATTCGCCCGCCGAAGCCTGCTACTCATCGTCGCCCTTTGCACCGCGCCACATCTGTTGCCCGCGCAGGCCCCCGCCGCACCGCCTCAAGTGCCGGATTGGGCTCTGCCCAGCTCCCCGACCCACGTTCAGGTACCGCCGCCCGCGGACTTTCACCGCCCCAGCGTTAACTTCGATACGCCCATCGGCGTCTTCGACGGCCAGTCCGACATTGGCGGACCATTGGTGCCCGGCAGCGCTTCGTACGATGCCGCTACCGTCCAATACACCATCAACTCCGCCGGCTACAACATCTGGTACCAGCGCGACGAGTTTCGCTATCTGTGGAAGAAGCTCTCCGGCGACGTCTCCCTCGCAGCCGATATCTCGTTCCCCAACCCAAACGGATTCGGCGACCGCAAAGTCGTTCTAGTCTTTCGCCAGAACCTCGACGACGACTCGAAGGAGGCCATGCTCGGCGAGCACGGCGCAGGAATGATCCATCTCGCCTACCGCTCAGACAAGGCCGTCCTCATGAAGGATCTCCAGTATCGATTCAGTGGTGGTCTCGCCGGCGTCCATGCCAAACGCGTCGGAATCGAGAAGCACGGCGACTCCTTCGCCATCTTCGTCAGCTTGCAGGGTGAGCCCATGCACCAGTTCGGACCGCCTATCACCCTGCATCTCGACGGGCCCTTCTACGTCGGCATCGGCTTCTGCTCGCATCAACCCGCCACATCCGATACCTCCGTCGCCTCCAACGTCCTCTTCGAGAACGCAGCAGGCAAGGTGCAATAGGTCTATTCAAATCAGGCCGGTGATTCTTCTCGCGAAACGGAAATCGGCACCGCCTTCGAAGCTACCTGGCGCGCCGGCCGGATGTCCTGCCACTGGATCGCGAAATCGGCAAACAGCAGGGCCAGTCCCAGACAGGTCCATATGATGGTTTCCGTCGCCGCAAAATTTTCGTCCCATCCGCCTAGTCCGGAAACCACCCGCACTTCGAGAAAAATGATCGCGACTGCATAACTGCGCGTCATCCACTGGCGGTGCAGCTGGATCTTGCCCCTCATAGCGAACATGAGTGCAATCAGTGAGGTCGACATCAAGAGCGTTGCATCCACGATCGTGGCAATGGTAAAGCCGCGCGTCATTCCCAAATGCTCATCGAATCGGTACTGAATATAGGCGCCGAGCGGTGCGCCGATCAGCGCGCCGGCCACATAGATCCGCCCCACCACGCGATGCAGCTTGGTGAAGCGTTTACGAAGCCGGTCGGAAAACTGCATGGGTCCCAGCAGCAGCGCGCATGCTGCTGTCAAGCCATGGGGCAGCAGCCACCACTTGAACGTCTGGTAGTGGTCCCACACGGGTTCGTGCGCATCGATAATGAACCGCTCATTGTGGTTCAGAACATAGGCCATCATCAGAAAAATGGCGCCAAACACAAAGTACTTCGGACGCAGCGAAAATCCCGCTTGCGGTAGCGCAGTCGGATTGGGCATTAGCAACCGTTGACCTCCAGGGGAAGTTGTCTCATATGTATATCAGCCCTCGGAAATTCAAGCCACCAAATTTGCGCGAACGATGGCCCCGGAACAACGCGGCCATCAAGATCGGTCGCTGGAGCAACCCGCCCCCATCCTGCTACCCTTTTTTGAGGGAGGCCAGCCACTCGTCCGCCTCCATTCGCCTCAGTCGATCAGACTCAGCAATCGGAACTGTTCACTGACAACTGATCACTGTCCACTGTCTACTGTCTACTGTCCTTCAGGAGCCCCCCGTGCAGCGCATATGTGTCGATATGGACGAGGTGATGGCAGACACCCTCGCCGAGCACCTGCGCCGCTACAACCAGACCTTCGACGAAGAAGTGACCCCCGAGGATCTGGCCGGCAAAGGCCTTTGGGAAGTCACGCCAGCGGACCGCCAGTTGCAGCTCCGCGCCTTCCTCGATGCCGAGGATTTCTTCGAGGACCTCGCCCTCATGCCCGGCGCCCAGGAAGTCCTCAAAGAGCTCGCCGCCCGCTTCGAGATCTTCATCGCCACGCAGGCCATGGTCGTCCCCAACTCCCTTGG
>DASRLI010000240.1:0-10848 GCA_035648535.1 Occallatibacter sp.
CGCCGGGTTACAGCACCCTCTACACACGACAGCCCACCGCGCCCAGACTGCCAGAACCAGCCCAACCGCATTCAAATCCCATAGATCAGCGGCCCCGGACAAAGCGGCTTCCTTCAAGTCGCTGTATGCGAACCGCCCTCAAAAGCGGCGCCGCTCAACGCGTCGGAAACGGGCGGTCCACATACAGCACTAAGACTTGTCGCCACAAAAGAATATGTGAACTACAAGATGTACTTTGATGACTTTCCATACGTCGTTCTTACGAATCTATGGGACGACACAATGGGTACAGCCGAACGGAATAAATCTTACGTCGTGCAGACGACATCCAAAGTGGTCCAGCGTTGCATGCTCATGTGCACAAATCCGGGCGATCTTGTTCTCGATCCGACCTGCGGCTCAGGCACCACTGCATTTGTCGCCGAACAGTGGGGCCGTCGTTGGCTGACGATCGATACATCGCGCGTGCCTCTTGCTCTTGCGCGGCAACGACTGCTCACGGCAACATTCCCTTGGTACAAGGTGAAGGATGGCAGCGAACATCCTTCGTCGGGCTTTGAGTATCAGCGGCGGCAAAACCGCAAAGGTGAAGAGGTGGGCGGCATCGTTCCACATGTCACGCTGAAGTCCATTGCGAATAATGAGCCGCCTGAAGAAGAGGTGTTGGTGGATCGGCCAGAAGAAGACAAGGCCGTCACCCGCATCACCGGACCGTTCTGTTTTGAGGCAACGATTCCAACGCCGCTTGATGTAGAGGGAAGCGAGAAGTCGGAGACAGAACGGGCCGCTGTCGAGACGCCCAGCGAGCAGGCGGGAAGCTACATGGACAGGATGCTCGACATTTTGAAGCGTAGTCCATTGCTGCGGCTGGAAGGGAATCGAACGGTGCGTCTGCACAATATCCGCCCGCTTACCCGAACACTGGCGGGTCTGGTAGAGGCAAGTGTTGAAGCAAGTGCAGAGGGTCAGACCCCAACGCTCATCGATGTGGTGGACGAAGCGGCCGAGGCGAGTGGTTTACTGCTACCTGGGATGAGCCGGAAGCCAGTGGCGATCATCTTTGGGCCGGAGAACGGAAGCATCTCCGAAGGGTTCGTGTACAGCGCCGCCAAAGAAGCCGCGGCGAAGGACTACACGCATTTGTACTGCATCGGGTTCGCTATTGAACCGAACGCTCGGCAGTTGATCCAAAGCTGCGAGGATGCGATGGGCGTAGCAGCGACGTATGTGCAGGCGACGATGGATCTGAACATGGGCGATCTGCTGAAGAATATGCGGTCGAGCCAGATCTTCTCCGTGTGCGGGCTACCGGATGTGACGGTGACGAAGCATAGCGATGACCGCTATCAGGTGGAGTTGGTCGGGCTGGACGTGTTCGATCCAATCTCGATGGAGAACCATCATGCCAAGGGTGACGATGTACCTGCCTGGCTGCTCGATACGGATTACAACGGCATGTGCTTCCATGTGACGCAGGCGTTCTTCCCGCGAACGAGTGCCTGGGACGCACTGAAGAAGGCGCTGAAGGCCGACTACGAAGCAAGTCTTTGGGATCATCTTGCAGGCTCCGTGAGTGCGCCGTTTGAGTCCCGCAAAGACGCTCAGATTGCGGTCAAGGTCATCGACGACCGGGGCAACGAGCTGATGGTGGTGAAGAAGTTGAGCGATGCCACGGCGGCGGTGCTGGCATGAGCAATAACGCATCCGTGAGCAGCAACGAAGTCAGCCGGCCAATTCTCAATAGCCCGTTCCATGAGCCGGAGAGCTTCTGGTATCTGCGTGAGGGAGAAACACCGCAGGAGCGGGAAGGGCGGCGCCCTTCGTTTGTCTTTGAGCCACGCGATCAAAGAACCTCCTGGACGACCGATGGCAGGATTCTTGGGCCGTCCGCGCTGTACACCGGCGCGTATGAGCTGGTGATGGTGAACCTGATCCGTGAGCGGCTGAAGGCTTGGGAGGCATCGGGCTACGCCGGAGCCACTCGGACTACGACTGAGCTGCTGACGTATTGGCAGGACGAAGGTCGGCAGAAGCGGCTCTTCTACGCACAACTGGAAGCGGCAAAGACGATCATCTTCCTAACGGAGGCGCGGCAAGACTTCCTCCAGGGGATTGCAGTGCCTCGGGACGAGCCGAGTGCCGATCGGAAGGAATCCGGGTACAGCGGGTTTCTACGATATGCCTGCAAGATGGCAACCGGGGCAGGGAAGACGACGGTAATGGGGATGCTGACGGCATGGAGCATCCTGAACAAGGTGGCGAGCCGTGGCGATAAGCGCTTCTCTGATGTTGTAGTGGCGGTCTGCCCAAACGTCACCATCCGGGACCGACTCACGGAGCTACAGCCGGAGCGGGGAGATGCGAGCATCTACCGCACCCGTGACCTGGTGCCGGAACGCATGATGCCCCAGCTCACGCAGGGCAGGGTGTTGGTCACAAACTGGCACGTCTTTGAGCCGCAGAGCGTACAAACCGACGGAGCGAAAGTTGAGAAACGTGGTGTCCTGGTGCGGACACGGGAAGCAATACGGATTGGACCGAAAACCACGACAGCTCGAAACAAGAGATACCTGACGCTGGAAGAGTATGAGCGGCAGGTTTCGCGTGGACTGCTGACGGTGATCGACGCAGAGATTGACCCGAAAACAGGTGCGTTGAAGAAAGTGTTTGTGGAGTCGGCGCGGTATGTGGAGAGCGATACGGCTCTCCTGCAACGGGTGCTGGGGCGCGATATTGGGGGCAAGAAAAACATCCTGGTGCTGAACGATGAGGCACACCATGCGTACCGGATCGCCGAAGAGGTCGTCGATGAAGACGAGGACGACGATGGCGATGAAGATGAGAACGACGCCGAGCTGCTGGGAGATAAGAAGGAAGCTACGGTCTGGGTCGAAGGACTGGATCGCATTCAGCGGATGCGTGGGATTAACTTCTGCGTGGATCTTTCAGCCACGCCGTACTTCGTCGGTCGGGTGGGGCAGGAGACAAATAAGCCCTTTCCCTGGGTGGTGAGCGACTTCGGTTTGATCGATGCGATTGAATCGGGTCTGGTGAAGGTTCCCCAGCTTGCCGCACGGGACAACACAGGTGCGGAGATTCCGGGGTATCGGAACATCTGGGAGTGGGTCATGCTGCCGGGGCGACTGACGGCTCGGGAACGCGGAGGGACGCGGGCAAATCCTCAACCGGAGGCGGTGTTGAAGTGGGCGCAGCAGGCGATCACGATGCTGGGCAGTCTGTGGCAAAAAGAGTTCGATCACTGGAAGAGCGAGGCTCGGGATCGGGAGCCGGTGTACATCCTAGTGGTGAAGAATACGAAGCTGGCAAAGGTGATTTATGAGTGGATCGCTGAAGACAAGACTCCAGCGGGCCTGCCTTCGGCGCGGCTGGAGCAGCTGCGTAATCGTGATGGGCAGGCAGTAACGATCCGGGTGGACTCGAAGGTTGTGAAAGAGTCGGACGGCGGAGCGAAGGGGGATGAGCAACGGTGGATGCGCTTCACGCTCGACACTGTTGGCAAGACGGACTGGACGCGGGACGGCCAAGGACAGCCGATCTATCCGGAGAAGTTTGTTGAGACGGCGGAAAAGCTGAAGCGGCCGCTGCATCCTCCTGGGCGAGATATTCGGTGCATCGTCAGCGTCGGAATGCTGACTGAGGGTTGGGACTGCAATACGGTGACGCACATCATCGGACTCCGCCCCTTCATGTCACAACTGCTCTGTGAGCAAGTAGTAGGGCGTGGGCTACGTCGGGCGAGCTACGAGCTGGGCAAGGATGACCGCTTTTCGGAAGAGATTGCGACCGTGCTTGGAGTGCCGTTTGAGGTGGTGCCATTCAAGGCGAATCCTCAAGGCGCTGCCCCAGAGAGAGTGAAGCGGCATCATGTTCATGCGTTGCCGGAACGGGCGGCACTGAAGATCACCTTCCCACGGGTAGAGGGGTATACGCAGGCCATTCGGAACCGCATTGCCTTCGATTGGGAAAACGTGCCGCCGCTCAAGATCGATCCGTTGCATATTCCGACTGAGATCGAGATGCGCGGGCTGAGCATGACGGACAGAGGCCGGCTGACGATGAGCGGGCCGGGAAGGGCATCGCAGGCCGATCTTGAGGAATTCAGAAAACGGCACCGGACACAGCAGTTGGTGTTTGAGTGCGCTCAGCGGCTGACACGGGAGTATTGCGCCCAGCCGGGAGCGACCATTGCGCCGCACACGTTATTCCCTCAGCTCGTGCCTGTTGTGGAGAGGTATCTACGCGAGCGAGTCGAGGTGCTGCACGGCGGCAACCTCAAGGATGCCTTCCTCTCGCCATACTTCGGTTGGCTGATCGAAGTCCTACGCGAGCATCTTCGACCCGACCAGGCGCAAGGCGAAGCTCCTGAGATTCCACGTTATGAAGAGAACCGCATGGAAGGCTCGACCGCCGATGTGGACACATGGACCAGCAAGGATGTTCGTGAGGTAATGCGGAGCCATGTGAACTTCGTGATTGCAGATACGCAGCAGTGGGAGCAAGCGGCGGCGTTCATTCTCGACACGCATCCTCGGGTTGAGATGTTTGTTAAGAACGCGGGGCTTGGCTTTGGGATTCCCTACCTGCACAACGGCCAGATGCACGACTATGTGCCGGACTTCCTGGTACGGCTGAAAGACGTGCCGGGTACGACGATTATTCTGGAGACGAAGGGCTTCGACCCTCTGGCTGAGGTCAAGGCCAGCGCGGCGGCTCGCTGGGTGAATGCTGTGAACGCTGAAGGGAGTCATGGCCGGTGGCGGTATGAGCTGGCGCGGAACGTGTCGAGCGTAGGGGAAAAGATTGGAGTAATCCCGCAATAACGAAATCGTTTTTTATACACGGATGGCAAGGAGAGCAGTGATGAGTGAATCGGAGATGCAAGCGGAGTTGGAACGCCTTCGGGCAGAGAATGCCCAGCTCAAGAACAAAGACAAGGGCGGTCTTACGCTCAAGGTGAGCGAGAAGGGTGGTCTCTCCCTGTACGGCATGGGCCGGTTTCCGGTGACGCTCTATAAAGAGCAATGGCTCCGCATCTTGGCGAGTGCAGCGGAGATAGAGGCATTCATCCGTGAAAACGACTCGAAGTTGAAAGCCAAGGAGTAGGGAATTGAAGCACACCGTTCAACGCGGTCTGTGTTGTCCATGCGGGCGACCCGGTATCGTTGCGTTCGGATTGTGTCCAACCTGCTATTCACTCAAACGTCAGGATCAGGAATACTTCGGCGGACTGCGAGAGCAAGTCCTGGAACGGGATGAGTACCGATGCCGCGTCTGCGAGGCTCCCGGTCGCGATAAGAGGTCAATCACTGTCCATCACCGCGTTCCTGGCAAGTCGGTTCTGAACTTGATGATCTCGCTCTGCCCTGGGTGTCATGCGAAGGTCCATCGGACCAAAGCCGTGCTTTCGCAGATGCCGCCGCTGTTGCTGGAGCTGTGGCGAGAGCAACATCCCGAAGGGCATGAGCAGACGGCTTTGGACTTTAGGAGAACCGGGGTTGCTGGTTGAGCAGGGAAGCGAAACTCCTCTTTAGAGGTAGACCAAACATTGCTTAAGCGGACTTTCCGTCCAATTGTTCCAAACACCCCTTATCCCCAGCCCGTAACGCGGCCCATCTCGCTTGCGAGGGGCAATAATAAAGTGCGACATCAGTGTCGCTATATTAATATTCATAGGCGAGTGAGCTGTTTTTGGTTTACAGTGGAGGAGTGTCGGTGCTTACTTCCAAACTCGCGCCTGTTGAGCAAGCGATGCCTTCCGCTGCTCCGGATGACTGGCCACTCAAAAAGTGGGGGGTTGCTGGCCGAGCAGGGTATCAGCTCGTACCAAATGTCATCTTTCGTGCGCAGCATTACCTAGGGCTTGATTCCAGGGACGTTGTCATTTTGCTGAATCTCTCTCTCCATTGGTGGGGACCACTCAACCTACCGTTTCCTTCGCCGGAAATAATCTCCCAGCGAATGGGGGTCAGCCGACGCACCATTGAGAGACGGCTGGAGGTATTGGAGAGGGAGGGTTTCATAAAGCGATTGAAACCGAGCGCGGCTGCTGAAGGTAAGCCTAAAGTTCGCAAGTTTGAACTGACGGGACTCGTCGAAAAGCTGGAAGGCGCAGCCCTACAGAGTCTGTCTCATAGAGAGTTTGTCAAAAGGCAGAAACAGGAGCGTTTGACAACAAGATCACCGGGTAGCTCAGTCCGGATAGAGCGCCACAAGCAACAGAGGCCAGGTCTTCCCGCAAAAGAAGATCACCTGGCCCGAGTCGAGGTGGGGGTCGGAGGTTCGAGTCCTTCCCCGGTGTCCCAATCATATTCCAGCGCAGCAGTGGGTGGGGCCAAAACACCGGCCTTGGTCCACGATTCGGACATACCTTTTTAGGGGCTTGCTCGTGGGTTTGCCAGCAACCGGACCAAATCAGAGAGAATTGAAGAATGGACGTTCTAACCAAGGCTAGCGTAACGGAGGAACAGGGCTTTTCCGAGATTGTCGGCCTCATTGCAGCCGCTCGGCAACGGGCATTTCAGGCCGTCAATACCGCGTTGATCGATCTCTACTGGCAAGTAGGCGAGTACATCAGCCGCAAGATCGAAACCGCCGAGTGGGGCGAAGGCGTGGTGCCGCAACTGGCTCAATACATTGCCCAGACGCAGCCGGGGCAACGCGGTTTTACGCGCTCCAACTTGTTCAGAATGAAACAGTTATATGAGACATACCGCAGCGATGCAATTGTCGCGGCACTGCCGCGACAATTGTCGTGGACACACAACCTCATCATCCTTGGGCAGAGCAAACGGCCCGAGGAACGCGAATTTTATCTGCGGATGGCGATACGGGAGCGGTGGTCGAGCCGCCAGTTGGAGCGGCAGTTCAACCTCGCTCTCTTTGAGCACACCGTGCTCTCCCCGGTAAAAGTGTCGCCGGCGGTGACAGAAATACATCCAGAGGCGGCGAGCATTTTCAAGGACGCCTACTCCGTCGAATTTCTCGGCTTGCCGCAGGAGCATACCGAAAACGACCTCCACCGTGGATTGCTCGACCGCATGAAAGATTTCATGCTGGAGCTTGGCCGGGACTTCTGCTTTGTCGGTTCCGAATATCCGTTGCAAGTGGGTACGCGGGACTTCGCGCTGGACCTGCTCTTTTTTCATCGCGGCCTCAACTGCCTGGTCGCCATGGAACTCAAGGTGACTCGATTTGAACCGGAATATCTCGGCAAGCTGAGCTTTTACCTGGAGGCTCTCGACCGCGACGTGCGCAAGGCGCATGAACAGCCCTCCATCGGCGTTCTACTGTGCGCCAGCAAAGAGGATAAGGTCGTGGAATATGCTCTGAGCCGCACACTGTCTCCGGCGCTGATCGCCGAGTATCAGACGATGCTTCCAGACAAGAAACTACTCCAAGGCAAGCTCAATGAGTTGTACAACCAGAATGCCAGCGAAGAAGACGAGTAAATTGTCACCCGCTCAATCGGGATAGGGGATCGTCAGTCCCGCCACAAGGCGGCCTTTTGCATCGTCAGTTCGCCGTGCGCAGGTATCCCCTAAGGAGCTGCTAGTGAAACCGTTGAATGTTGAGAAGGTGACGAAGACTTTCACTAAGTTCACAACACCGATCATCTTGGAGCAAAAACCCAATACGCGGCGGTGCTTTTATGGAGAGCTGACCCGTGATGACGATGGCGTGTGGAACTTGCGCGGCAATATCATCCATGAACGCAAGGGAGCGAACGGCTGGCTTCCGCTCGACGGTGAAAAGTTAAGTCATCTCAAGGCCGGAGAGATTAGCAGACTAGAGCTACGCACTGACCACCTCAAAAAGTTCATCGTAGGCCTACAGATTCTAAAGGAGGCGGCTGAGGAGGAGGGTGTAGGGTTTGGTGATTTAGATCTGGTTGTCGGCAAGCGTGATGAAATGCTGCAGATCGATGGCGATCAAAAGGGTGTGATCGAGCAATTAATTAGCAACAATTACAGCACCGAGTTTTGGGACACGCTCGCCACGCTGCGCCCTGACGTGACAGCACAGCTTGCAGATGCAGAGATCATGCGGCGTCGCAAACTCGCCGTAGAAGAATTTGAAAAGGAACTGAACTCTGGACAGTGGAAAGAGTCGAACTGGGAAACCTTCTTCAAGGTAAATCAATGGATCTTCGGTCTTGGCTTACGCTTCCAATTCCTAAACCTATTGCAAAACCAAGCGAACTACGGGGGCGCGGATGTTACGCGGCGGGGCGAGCAAAAAGGCGAGTTCCTGATGAACACAGAAGCTGATGAGAGGTTCACGGTCCTTGTCGAAATCAAGCGTCCTGATGCACGATTCTTCCAGTCATCTCCCTCGCCATACCGCAATGGTGTCCCAGGTTTTGATACCGACTTTATAAATGCTGTCTCACAAATCCAGGTGAATACTCACACCTGGGAGATGGAAGGCAGTAAACGAGCGAAGGATACGGAGAGGCTTTCTGCGGCCCACATCCGAACTATTTCTCCACGCTCTATATTGGTGGTCGGGCATACAAAGGAGCTCGTCGATCACGACAAGCGCACTGCCTTTGAGCTGTTTCGCTGCCGGCTAAACGGGCCTGAAATCGTGACGTTTGACGAGCTACTCGCCCGCGCACGCTTCATAACCAGCAACAGCGCGAACCTGTAACCTAGGGTCTTAGTCCTTCAGACTATGCGGCCATCAGCAATGCCAAGTTGGTGAGGTTGAATTGGAATGCGGAGATAGAGCACCGGCCTTCTAAGCCGGTGCTCTATCTGAGGGTGAGTGTGCCCGCCCAAAGAGCATGTTCTGGTTTTTATAATGCTTCAGATCGCAATCCGCTCGACCTCGTCGAGCGAGATCTCGTCGTTGCGTCGGTCGTATAAGCCGGTCGTCCGCGCTGACTCATGCGCGGCCATCTGCTGGGCGATTTCCAGCTTGCCGCCGTTCTTGAGATAGGCCGTGATGCCGGTAGCGCGGAAGGTGTGACAGCCGATCTCTGTTTCTATTCCGGCCTGGGCAGCTCGCCGGCGAATCATTCTCCACACATCGGATTGCAGCATGGGACGGTCGGCCAGCTCGCCGCCGCGCCCCCTGCTGGTGCGGAAGAGCGGGCCTTTTCGGTCCTCGGCGATCCCGGCGGTCGAGATGTACTCCTCCAAATAGCGGTCGAGGTTATGGTGCGTGGGCATCTCGTGCTCTTTGCCGCCCTTCTCGTGAAGTCGCACCCAGCCGCGCCGTCCCTGCACAAAGAAGTCTTCCACCTTCATCGAAATCGCCGCTCCAACCCTGGCGAAGGTGTAGACCATGAGGCCAATTAGCGCTCGATCTCGCAGGCCGGGAAGGGAACTGACGTCGATAGCGTCGATCAGAGTCCGCGCTTCGTCTGCCTGGAGGACCGGGGTCTTGCCGCGCCTCTGCGAGTGCTTCGGCCCGCGCACAGCGTGGGCCGGGTTCGTGGGTATGACCTGGCCGACCACCATCCAATCGAAGAGCATCCTTAGAGCGGCGAGACGCAACTTTACCGTGGGCTTGGAATGGATCTTGAGCTGTGTCTCGACGAAGGCCGCGACGTGGACCGGTTCGACGTGGGCGAGATCTACGATGCCATGCTCGGCACAGAAGGCGGAGAACTGCCGGACAGCCTCCCGGTAGGCGCGGCGGGTGTTGGGATTGCGGATATGCGAGCTGAAGAAGTCACGCATCCGGGCTCGGGCCTCCGGCCGAGCCGTGAAGACTGAGGGCAGGGAGGCCGAGGAGGGCAGCCTCTCCGCTAATGCAGCTTCGCTATTCAATGAGATCATCGGCTTCCGCTTGGGCCGACACCTCAGCTTTCGTGAAGAACTGGTCGGCATGATTCAGGGCAAACTCAACAAACCGTCCATGGTAGACGGCATAGACTTCACTGGTGATTGCCTGATCCTTGGGATGGAGAATTGTTAGCACCAAAACGCCCTCTCCGACTTCAGGTTGTAACCAAGCCTCGTTCTCCCACTGCGGGGGAGTATGGATAAAATCCCCATCGTCGTCGTGGTCCCACGTTGGGGCTTTGCCATCGTCGATCGCTTCATAAAGGGTGTCCAGCAAACCTTGGGGGGCGTCCGTATACAGGCGAATGGCCATCTGTGTTTTCTCCTATCACGCATGATAAAGGACATTATCATGCGTGAAATGCGATTCTTTCGAATGAACCGATGAACCAGAGGTTTCAGGACTGGGGAAGCGGTAAATCTGTCTTTTTGCAGTGCGGGTATGACCGCGCCGGGAAACGAGGGGCTGCATGCAGAACCCCCATTCCCTCCCTAAACATATATTTTTATAGATTCATTTAGAATTCCTTATTTATGTATTATAATTTGATATAGAGAAGTAAGAATAAGGAGAAACACATGAAAACGATTGAATTTCTTAAGTCTGCCCTGGCCATATCGGCTTCGGGTGCAACCGCAGCCGCCGTTATAAGCCACTTCGCCACACGCCAAAGAAACCGCAAGGTTGAGCAGGTTACTCATCTTGTGAATGTATGTGGCAAGGGAGCGACCCGGCAGGCCGTCATCCGGGTGCTGCAGCAGTTGGAGCAGAGTGGCTTTGGTCAGTTCGTCACCGGGCGCAAAGGATACGACTCCAGGTTCGTCTGGAAGGAGGTCTAGATGCCGACCGAAAAGCGGAACGGAGAGCTCAAAGCTCTCCGCGCACTTTACAACGAAAACGATCACGCAAAGGTGATCCTCGATGATTTCGCGGGGCGAACAAACCGCCAGAGCACAACCGGCGTGGAGCAAATTATGTCGCGGCTGCGAGGAGCCGAGCTGCCGAAATGGGCTGTACTGAAGCTATTTCGTGGGC
>DASRLI010000241.1:0-3279 GCA_035648535.1 Occallatibacter sp.
ATGAAGTATTTTTTCCAGTGAAAGGACAAAGCTATGGACAGTACATCGATTATCCGGATAGTTGCGGGCGTGTTGTTTGTAATCATTCTGGTCGTTTTGATTCAGCGCCGCCGCACTCGAGTTAAGTAACCAGCATTTGCATTATGGATCCGGCAGCGCCGTGAAACTGGGCAAACGCCTCCGAATCGTTTGATTCTCCCGTTGGACGAGGACATTGCTGCCCGTGGCGGCGATTGTCGAATAGCTCTGTCTTCCGGCGGGGAAGGTGGAGTGCGCCCAATTAAGACCAGGCAATTGCACGGAAATGGAGATATTTTGATGGGAAGCACAGAACGGATTGACTGGTCGGCCCGAGGAACGGAAGCAGAACCGACTGCAGGCTACGCGTCAAAAGATGCAGTCTCCACGGAAGTGCGGGCACATTGCGCATACAACCAGACCCGCGAATGCTTCCTCGGCCTGGAAGTAGCTGCGGCGGAATATTCCTATGTAAGTCTCGGTGAGAGGCTTGCAAAGCACGCGCTCAAGTCCGGCGAAGGTCTTTGGTTGATGCCATTCCATGGCATCCCCACAACGGGCTTGTATGCGCCATTGGATTTGATTTATCTCGACGATGACTGTCGCGTCACTGAAGCCGTGGAGTCATTCCCAACCTTCCTCGCCAACTCTTCCAGCCCGCGCGCCGCAAGCGTGCTGGTTCTGCCCGCCCACTCAATCTACTCATCGCAAACCCAGGTTGGCGATCAACTGGTGTTGTGCGTGGCCGAGGAGATGGAGTGGCGACTCGAACGAATCTCTGAACGGACCGCGGAATCGAATCCCCCGCAAATCACAGTCTCCCTTGACGATTCCGGAGTGGTGCAAGGCGCGGTTCTGCTAAGGGAACAGCCCCTTTGGAGTGGTGGTCCCGGACTCGTGGAATTAGGGGATTGCTCCGAGGATGCGCAAGGCATGATTCCGCCAGCGCACGAGATGAGCCTGATCGAACCGGGGATAAGGGCCGTAAGGCCGCCGAGAAATTGGCTGGAGCGCTGGTGGTCACCTGATCCGCGCAAGGCGCCGCGTGAGAAGGCGCCCGGCCTGGCAGCCTATTACTGGAACGGCGCCGCTCCGAAGGCGCACAGCATTCGCGATATCAGCGCTTCGGGTTTGTACCTGGTCACGGAAGAGCACTGGTATCCAGGAACGCTGGTCCTGATGACATTGCAGAGGACAGGCGTCGGAGAAGAGATCGCGGAGCGGTCAATCTCGGTGATGTCACGGGCTGTCCGCTGGGGCAACGACGGCGTAGGCCTGCAGTTCGTCCTGCCCGATGAGCAGAATTCACGCAAAGGCAAGGAACCTCAGCTGGAAGGCGCGAGCAAGAGGGAATTCGCGCGATTCCTGGAACAGCTTCTAAAGGGTAAAGGCTAGTTGCTCAGGGTCCGAATCCTGCAACCACCCGCGCGTCTCTTTCAAATGCACATGCCCGCAGTTTCTCTCCATGCGGGCTGACTTGCGTTTGCTATGCGCAAGGCCTATTGCATCTCTTCAGGAATAATCAGCAGCACTTCCACTCTTGCAATCTGCCCGTTCCGTGCGGCCGGCCTGAATTGCCATTGCTGAAGAGACGCCAGCACAAACTGTGCCATCGGAAACTGCACCGGGAAGACGATGCGGAGCGCCTCAAATCGGCCGGACTGATTCACATATCCGTGAATCATGATGGTATTCACGTCCACAGGGTCTGCCGTGAGATTGGGGCGCACGATGCTGTATGGCCATGGCGCATCAAGGTGTGCAATGTTGCCGGCAGCAGCGGCTTCGTCCGTCCGCGGGATAGAGTATTGGAGTACCCAGCTCCGAGCCGTTCCCACGTGCAGATAGACCGTGTAGGCCAGCCTGCTGCCCCACACCCTGGCCATCTCGGGATACTGCTCCACAAGCGAAGCCCCAACCACGACCGCGCCAAACTGCCCGTCCTTGGGTAGCGTGATCTGTGTGGCCGTAGGCAAAGTGCCCTGGCCGCCGTCGGCGCCCTGCGCTGGTGAAGATGCCGCTCCAGTCTGCGTTCCGGTATTGCCGGACGGATCTCCGCCACCCTCTGCATTATGTCCCGATCCGCCTTTGCCGGCCTTGTCGCTATTTCCCGGCGCCGACGGGTCCTGTGCCTCGCCTGGCGCCAGCGGCCCCGGGGAATTGTTTGCCGCGGTTTCATTCACCGGTGGCAAAACGATGCGGCCCTGCGCCATGGTCAGATCAGAAAGGGACATTACTGCCGCGGGAGTTGGTTGCGCTGAAACCTGCGAGACGGATGAGGGTGCCGACTGCACATCTGGCCCCGGGACAGCTACAGGCGAAGTGGTGCTGGGCAGAATGGCCAGTTTTGGCGCGGGCACGGGGCTGGTCGCAATGTTGATGTCGGCCAGGTTCACCTCTTCTATAGGTGGAGCGGGCGATGGCGTGACATTTGCTGCGGTGGGCTTTTCCGGCTGCGGCGCAACGATGGTCTTCACCACGGTCTTCTTCGGAGTCCAGATCATCAAGGTGGGGACCGGGACTTCCTCCGCGAGTGTGATCTTCTTGTCTAGATCGGGCTGGACAAGTGTCTGCGGGCCCTTTTGAGCCTTTGCAACCTGGCGCAGCACAGCCGGCTTGCCGCTGGACTGATCTGGATTAGGCCGGGGCTTTGGGCCGGGATACTTAACCTTCTCGCGCGCAGCGCGACGCGCCTGCTGCTCGGGCGTTTCAAGGTCGAGGCTGCGCAAGTCAAATCGCTCAGCGATTGGCCTCGTGTCCAGGCGCGGTGAGTACATAACCCCGAAAAACACCAGGCTTATTGCCACGCAATGGAACAGAACCGAAAACAGAAAAGACGTTGGCCGCTGGCCGGTATCTTGATTATCTGTAAAAAGCGTAATCGTGCGGGAAGAACTCATGAACGTGTGAACTCCCTCCCTGCAGCCTCTTTCAAGATTACCTTTTTATCGTGATAAGAATCACCTATTTCAAGGCCCTTCCTCATATCTCTCTTGATACTTTAGTGGTATATGAACCCATATAACCCGGATGTACCATCCCGGAAGAAGTTACACTGAACCCGCGTTGAACTGAATCAGCTCGCTATTAAGACCCCAGGCGGGATCATCCCGCAGTGGGGGTTTCGTTTTACCTGATCGCAGAGACTGGCGCAGGAAACAGAAAGGCAGAGCTGGCGGTAACGCCAGTTAGTTCGGAATATTCTATGAATAGAAGGCTGCTGACAATCCTCCTCATCTCATTCCTGATCGCCGGCGGGTG
>DASRLI010000242.1:0-6843 GCA_035648535.1 Occallatibacter sp.
AGCGGACCAGCAACCATCCTCGGCAACTCGGTGACGATCACTGGTGTGGGCACGGTAGTATTGGGCGCCAACCAGGCAGCCACCACCAATTACACGACCGCGACCGCGAGCACCAGCTTCACGGTTAACGCGGAGACACCGACGCTGACCTTTGCGGCAATTCCGGCCCACACTTATGGCGACGCTCCGTTTACCGTCAGCGCAACGTCGGCTTCAAGCGGTGCGGTCACATACTCGGTCACAAGCGGTCCGGCCACCGTCACAGGCAACACGGTGACGCTCACTGGCGGGGGCACGGTTGTGCTCGGCGCAAGCCAGGCCGCCAACGGCAATTACGGCACCGCAACGGCGTCCGTCAGTTTCACCGTGAACCCGGCGACGGCGACGCTGACCTTTACAGCGATTCCCACTCATACATACGGCGATGCTCCGTTTGCTGTGAGCGCAACCTCGGCTTCGAGCGGTGCTGTCACCTACTCGGTCACGAGCGGCCCGGCAACCGTCGCGGGCAACACTGTGACGCTCACAGGCGTTGGCGCAGTCGTGCTCGGCGCAAGCCAGGCGGCCACGGTTAACTACACCTCGGCAACCGCATCCACCAGTTTCACGGTCAACATTGGAGTACCGACGTTGACCTTTGCTGCAATTCCAAACCATGCCTTCAGCGACGCTCCGTTTACTGTGAGCGCAACCTCGGCTTCAACTGGTGCGGTGACATACTCAGTCACTAGCGGACCGGCAACCATCGCTGGAAACACAGTGACGTTGACCGGCGTGGGCACCGTTGTGCTTGGCGCAAGTCAGGCAGCCACCGCCAACTACACCTCGGCAACCGCATCCGCCAGTTTCACGGTCGGCATTGCAGTACCGACGCTAACCTTTGCGGCAATCCCAACACACACCTATGGCGACGCACCCTTTACCGTGAGCGCAACCTCGGCTTCGACAGGTGCGGTCACTTACTCCGTCACTAGCGGTCCTGCAACCATCCTCGGCAACACGGTGACCATCACCGGCGCAGGCACAGTCGTGCTCGGCGCAAGCCAGGCCGCCACTGCCAACTACACCTCGGCAACCGCATCCACCAGCTTTACGGTCAATGCAGCGACGCCCACACTCGCCTTTACGGCTATTCCAACTCATACGTTTGGCGATGCGCCTTTTGCCGTGAGCACAACCTCAGCTTCGAGCGGTGCGGTCACATACTCAATCACCAGCGGACCGGCTTCCATTGTCGGCAACACGGTAACGCTGACAGGCTCCGGAACAGTTGTCCTCGGCGCCAGCCAGGCAGCCACCGCCAACTACACGTCAGCCACCGCGTCTACCAGCTTCACCGTCAATCCAGGGTTGAGCATCACCACCTCCACCACGCTCCCGTCGGGTAGCGTCAGCACTCTCTATTCGCAATCGCTCGCAGCCACAGGCGGCTCCAACACCGGATACACCTGGACGGTTACCGCAGGAGGCACGCAGCTCGCAGCTATCAACCTGAGCCTCTCTACTGGCGGTGTCCTGTCGGGCACGCCCGCTACCAACGGGAACGCAGCATTCACAGCTCAAGTAACAGACTCGCAAAGCCGCACCGCAACAGCCAACTTCTCAGTTACGATTTACGCGGGCTTGACGGTGACTACGACGAGTCTACCGTCAACCAACGTGGGAACGAGCTATTCGCAGACGCTTGTGGCCGCAGGTGGCACGGGCACGGGCTACACGTGGACCGCTACCTCCAGCAACCTTGCTACGTACGGCCTGAGCCTGTCGGCTGCTGGCGCGCTTACCGGCACGCCAACTCAATCCGGGACCGCCAGCTTCACCGCAAATGTGAAGGATTCGAACAACAACACGGCACTCCAGGCATTGACGATTACCATCTACACCGCGCTGTCTTTGCCCACACCCAATCCATCTTCATTGCCATCCGGATATACGAGCGTGGCCTATTCTGGAACGATCAATCCTTCGGGCGGCAGCGGAAATTACTGCTGGAAGGTTACTGGCTTGCCTTCCGACAATTTGAATGCACCGCTGGCGAACTCTCCATGCGGTTACATCAGTAGCTCGCTGCCTATCAGCGGAACGCCTGGGTCAACACCTGCCACGGTGACATTCAGCGTTACGTTGACTGACGGCATAACGGGTGCCTCGGTTACTCAAGGCGGCTACAGCATCACCATCAGCACCCCAACGGCGGTGGGTCTACCTGCGCCAAGTTCTACCGTCCCCGGATCTGCAACGGTGAACCAACCCTACAACGGAGCGATCACTGCGACGGGCGGCGTGCCTCCATATACATGGTCGATCAATGGGACCACAGTAACTGGAGGCGGCCTTTCCTTGAGCAACAGCCTCAGCGCAAGCAACTCCGGCGGCGCCTCGCTGACGATTACCGGAACGCCTACTACCCTGACCACCGTGCCCCTGACCAATGTGACGGTGACTGACAGCATCGGCTCCAACCAGACCAACTCGTACAGCGTCGCGGTCAACAGCGCCGGCTCGAATGTGAGCGGCCAAATCTTCCTGAACAATAATTGCGGTGGCGGCGGGACTCAACCAATCTTCACAGTGAGCATCAACACCACGCCCACGGCCACCACCACGACCTCCGACAGCAGCGGCAATTACTCGTTCACCGGCATTCCTAACGGAACGTACACCATCACGCCGTCGATCGCGGGAGCTTCAAGTTCGTTGTTCTATCCCGCCAGCTACACCAGCGTGACATTGAACAACAGCACCAACCCTAACGTGACGGGAGAAAACTTCAACGCGGCGGTAGGTTATACGGTCTCCGGCACAGTGTCGTACACCACCGGCGGGGCGCCACAGACCGGGCAGACCTACCTGGTACTGAACAGCAACAACTGCGGCGGGAACGGCGGACCGGGGACCAGCATCACCAACGCCACTCTGACTTCTGGCGGCGCATTCACCATCCGCGGCGTGCCGCCGGGCAGCTACACCCTGAAGGCATGGATGGATCCGATCGGCATGGGCCTGCAGAACGCAATCGACCCCACGGGCAACTCCTCCGTTACAGTTTTGAACGCGAACATTACCAGCGCTGCCGTCACAATGACCAATCCGGTCTATACGACCCCGAGTTCGAACCCCTCAATCAACGGCATTATTCCCAACCCACAGGGCATGCTGATTGAGTACGGTGTGAGCAAAAACAGCAATAGCGTCGAGGACGCGAATCAATACATCGTGGAATGGAGCACCAGCCCCACGCTTGGCGGCGGGTCCGGCGGAGGACAATTCGCCAGCATCGCTGGAAGCCACGCGTTCACGGCGAATGGGGACAAAGGTGTCTGGATCCTCACCAATTCGGTGGCTGGCGCGGGGTCTTTCGCCAGCGGCACAACATACTACTTCCAGGCCCGGTCCTTTAACACGCTGGATACCGCCAATCCGCATCCGTCGGGGTGGTGTAATTACACATCGAGCGGGTGCAGCGGGACCACCGGCTTTACCGGTGTGACGATCGGCACGCCTTCGTGCTCCGGGACCTGCACTTCGGTTTCAGGTTCTGTGACCATTCCGGCTGGCATTACCATTCGATCGGGCGCGTCGTTGTACCTGGGCATGATCGAGCTCGACAGCCCCGGCGGCAATCCGATTGGCATCTATGCCACCGAGATTACGAACCCGGCTTCCGGAGCGAATAACTTTACGGTCACTGTTCCGAGCGGCCCCTACTATGCGGTGATGGGGATCCTCGACCAGAACAACATCGGCGAGATCGCTCCCGGGGTTATAACCAATTTGCAAGATAACATCTCCGCCAACATAACTGTGTCGGGCAGCACGATGACTGGGCAAAGCGCCACCTTGCCCACTGCCGGAAGCTCGGCTCAAGTGCAAACGACTTACTATCAGAGCACCTATTCCGGCGGCACCTCGTCAGCGTACCAACTCAATTTCAGTGTGAGGGAGTCGAATAAGCTGCCGGTGGCCGTTACCTTGTCCTCGGGGCCCAACCTGCCCAATAACAGTGGGACCGTTGCCATTGACATGGGCAATTGCACCGATTGCGGCAACCCGCAATTCGATTACTATTTCACTCTACCTGGCAGCACACCTGCCTTAAACGATACCTACGGCTTCACCGTGACCTACAGCGACGGGAGCCAGGATACGGGCAGCACAGTCAACGGCGCCGTAACCGCGTTTGGAAGCACGGGCGCGATCATTGGTCCGAGCGACCTGGTCACGAATCTTTCACCAAGCGCGACTAGCAGCACCAGCCTGACGCCGACGTTTACCTGGACCTTCCCGTCCGGCGCCAGCACCGCCAACTACTTCTACTCGTTCTATATCTCGCCAAGTACTTGTTCGGGGCCCTGCGGCAATGTCTGGCAGATCCCCGGCAACAACTCCAAATCCAGCGGTTTCACCTATGCCGAAACAGGTTCAGGAACTACCGGGACCCTTACCTGGGGCACCGATCCGATTCCCGGAGACAATAGCTCGCCGACGGGAAGCCTGGTACTGAATTCGAGCTACAACTGGGAGATTCAGATTCAGGACACCAACGGCAACTCAGCGCAAACGCAGACCTGGTACCAGCCGTAAAATTCAAGCCTGTTTCAACAAAGAAGGCGGCGTAAATCTCGCCGCCTTCTTTGCGTTTGCAAGCTCAGTGCACCATGTCGTTGTCCAACTCACCCTCTCGGCCAGTCAGGCTCGCAGAATTCGCTCAAGCACATACAAATTGAAAAGCCAGAAAGATCTGCACCAGTCAAACGGTTGGTTCTCGGCCGGTTTTTGTTTCGGCCAGATCCCCTCGGCGGCAATTCTGGCCCGCTCCCGTTTCAATGGGTTGCGTGGGTCCAGTCCTTGTTGAGCTACTGTCTCTGCCTGTTCCCGCCGCCCGGTCCGAGCGGAGAGGTACTTAACTTTGCCATCTTCATAGATGTAGAGGGATTTTCGACACCGCCGCTTCTTTCATTGAGGTTTGTCATGTTGCTTGCACTCTGGCGAGTGTCCAGTCAACACGCTTATAGTTGTGGTAGTGACCTCAGTTTTCGGCATGGCCAGGATTGAATGACTTCAGCAGACTTTCAACGCTTCGTGATCCAAGCACAGGATGAAGAAAAACGTCTGTTGATTCCACAGGACTTAATGTGAACTTACCAAATTCAATCACGATGAGCCGGATCGTCATGATCCCGCTTTTGTTGTGGATTCTCTCGCCGCATTTTCCTTGGCAGGCGTACGGCGCGCAGGAGATTCTGGCCTCTGTCCTCTTTGTAATGGCTTCCATCACCGACGGCCTCGATGGCTATCTGGCCCGCAGACGCGGCCAGATCACTACCATGGGCATGTTGCTCGATCCCCTGGCCGATAAGATCATGGTCACCGGAGCGATCATTGCCTTGGTCGCCTACAATCCACAAGTCGTCAAGGTGTGGATTGCCGTTGTCATCGTCGCGCGCGAATTCCTCATCTCCGGCCTGCGCTCAATCGCGTCGTCTGAGGGCTTCACCATCCAGGCCAGCGACCTCGGCAAACTAAAGACCGTGGTCCAGATCGTCTCTGTCACCTCTGCCATCCTTGCCCACCGCTGGGACCACTGGCAGATCGGCGTGCTCGTCATCCCGGTAATGTGGTACGCGGTTGCAGCTATCTACTTCACCGTGCTGGTTTCCACCATCTCTGCCATCGACTATTTCATAGGCTTCTGGAAGCAGATTGACCGTGCCTCCAAGGACCGCCGGAAAGCGGCTGTCCTGGGCAGGCGCAAGAGCGCCAGCATCCTGTAGTTCAGAGAGCGCTCGCAGATTACTCCCCAAATTGAAATCTCAGCTTCGCCAGATTCGCTTCCATCTCAAATAAGAATGCCAGGATGCTCAAGCCAAACGCGAGTTCCGTACACGCGAATTGTCGTGAAGCAGACATGACCGCACGCTGCCGCGGTAGGTGCGGAACTTGCCGGCTATGGCCGCTTGGAAATTCTGGATAAATGTCAGCTATGCGCCGCTGCTACCTCGGCAATCGTCAGCTCAATCTTGATCTCAGGCGGCGATAGCAGGGTGTTGTGAATCAGACAGCAATGCACAGAACGCCTCAGCCCCTCCGTCTGTTCCTCTGTGAGAGCAACAGGGCACTCGACATGAATGTTGAAGTTGCCAAGCCGCGCGGGCTGCTTCATCTTGTCGGCAGTCACCGATACTTCCACGCCGCGATCGGCGAGGTTGCGGGACTTGAGGTATTGCACAGCGTAAAAGGCCGCACAGGAACCCAATGACGCCAACATGAGCTCTGGAGGTGTCATGGCAGAGTCCTCGCCGCCATTCTCCATCGGCTGGTCGCAAAGAATGGAATGAGACCGTGCTTGGATGTTGAACCTTACCTGACCAAGATGAGAAACTTTCACTTCCATATCAACCCTCTTTCTTCTCCAGAAGAAATCCATGAGGGGAAGCGTTTGTTACAGAATTGTGCATATTTCTTACGGACCCCATACCCAGCATGCGCAAATACTCCTGGGTCAGGATGGAGCGCAAACGCGGCGCAACTGCGGAATCGCACGGAATGTCCAGTGACCGGCATCGATCAATGGCCACGCGAAGCTCGCGAAGAAATGCCACGCAGGCCGGACATGCCTCGATATGTATGCGCATCTGGTCGCATGCCGGCGCTTCCACTCGGCCGTCCATATACTCGGAGAGGTTAGCAAACAGCTCACGGCACTCGGCGGGGCGCTCGTTGTCTTTCGTTCGCGCGGTCTTGCGAGCCTTCTTTGCCGGGGTCGCGCTCCGCTGTTCCGCGACTGTCCCATCGAGTATCCGCGCCATCTCCTTGCGAACACAGAGGCGGGCTCGATGCAGG
>DASRLI010000243.1:0-2981 GCA_035648535.1 Occallatibacter sp.
CTGTCTTCTTACGTCACAACGCCGCATCCCTCCGGTATCGCCGTAAGGGGGAGGCCGCGTTTCACGAACTCACTTCGCCTCACCGCCAAAATTGCGGAGAGGTTGGCATTGCGCGCAAGTGAATTGTGCACCTCATTACCCTGGCTGAGGCGATTTATGACTATCTAAAGGTCCAATAATTTACAAATCCAAGTTCTCCTTGGCCTGGAAGATGTGGGCGACCGATTTCGCTACGCGAGTTCATGACAATGGGGAGCGAATACTTGCGCAATGATGTATATCGTGTAACGATATATCCATGAGATCTCAATCTCTGACAGTAGGTCAAGACTTGCTGCTCAGAACCTTGGCTGAATTTCGTTTTGAGTTACGCCGCTTCTTGCACTTTAGCGAGTATGCAGCGGTGCAAGCAGGACTTCACCCGCAGCAGCATCAACTTTTGCTGCAGGTGGCTGGTGCACCTGAGAGTGTGGTAGTGACGATTGCGTATGCGGCCGATCGACTTGGGCTGAAGCATAACAGTACTGTCGAACTTGTCGATCGATCGGAACGCGAAGGCCTGCTGGCGAGAACATCGGACACAGACGACAGACGGCGGGCAATATTGCGAGTGACTCGCAAAGGCAAGCAGGTTCTGGGCAAGCTAGCGGGCAGTCATGCGCGAGAGTTGAACGAACTGGCACCGCGATTGGCATCGGCGATGGAGCATATCGCACTGCATGCGCACAGCGGCACTGGCGCGGAGGCTCAATGATATCGCGTCCCTCTGCGTTGCGTGACTTCACGGTGGATCGCAGGGTGTGGCTCCTCACCGGGGTAGCCCTCGTAATCGGCACGGGTGCGGCAGCTTTGGCCGTGATCTTATTGAGAGCCATTGCGCTGGCGACAAATATCTTCTACTACCACAGGCTGAGTCTAGCCATGGTAGGGCCTGCCGGATCGCCCCTTTCGCCCTGGCTCTTGGTGCTGGCTCCGGTCGTTGGTGGCCTTCTGGTTGGGCTCATGGCCTTCTACGGGTCGGACAAGATCCGTGGGCACGGGATTCCAGAGGCCATTGAGGCGATTCTGCTAAACGGCGCGCGCGTAGATCCCAAGGTCGCAGTGCTCAAGCCGCTCTCAGCAGCGATTGCGATTGGCTCGGGAGGGCCTTTCGGCGCAGAAGGCCCCATCATCATGACGGGCGGAGCCTTTGGTTCACTGGTAGCGCAATGGCTCAAGTTGACCCATGCCGAACGAACAACGCTGCTGGTGGCAGGAGCTGCGGCCGGCATGTCGGCAACTTTTGCGGCTCCGTTGGCAGCGATCTTGCTTGCGGTCGAGTTACTGCTTTTCGAGTGGCGGCCACGTTCCCTGGTTCCGGTGGCTGTGGCTAGCATAATGGCCGGTGCATTGCGCGTTTACTGGCTCGGGCCGGGGCCGCTCTTCCCGGTCACATTGCATTCGGCGATTCACTTGGAGCAGTCTCTGCTGGTGGCTGCTCCTTTGGGCATACTAGTTGGATTTGTCTCGGCTGGATTGAGCCGCCTGATGTACGGCTTCGAAGACGGGTTTGAACACTTTTGCGGCCGTTTACGCGTGCACTGGCTGTGGTGGCCGGCAATTGGCGGGATCGGTGTAGGAGTGGGTGGGTTCTTCTTTCCGCGAGGACTTGGCGTCGGGTACGACAACATCGCGGAGGTCCTGCGCGGGAATGCTCCGGTGGCGCTTCTGCTCGGACTCATTGTGGCCAAGTCGTTGATGTGGGCGTTTTCATTGAGTTCTGGGACGTCAGGCGGCGTGCTGGCGCCTATATTAATGATCGGAGCGGCGCTAGGAGAAGGTGCGGCCCAACTCGCGCAACTGCCAGGCGAAACGCAGGCACTTTGGGCGCTAATGGGGATGGGAGCGATGCTCTCGGGTGCTCTGGGTGTACCACTTACGGCAATTCTCTTCTCGCTGGAGCTTACCCATGCCCTGCCGGCTCTGCTGCCATTAGCGTTAGCATGCACCGCATCCTATCTGGTGACCTCACTGGTTATGCCGCGCTCAATTTTGACGGAAAAGCTCAGTCGCCGTGGGCATCATCTGTCACGCGAGTACGGCGTTGATCCACTAGAAATGATCAGCGTTGGAGAGGTGATGACGGAGCTGTCCGTCGAGCCTACGGAAGTAAGCTGCGAACCTGCGCAGTTGCCCGAAGTGCTCGCTTATTCAGATGAGACATGCCGGGCTGTCGCCGAGGAAATGGCTATGACTGGCGTGATGATGATGCCGGTGGTAGATCGGGAGACCGGTCTGATCTGTGGGAGTATCGGTGCGCAGGAGTTATTGACTGGACGGAGGCGAGCTGTCGTGCGGGAGTCGGAGCGGAACAGAACCTTCAAGCTTGAGTCACAAAAAGAAGGATGACCAAGCTGGGATTCGAACGAATTGCACGATCCGGCGTAGACCGAAGTCAGATTATTTCCACCTCTAGTGGCCATATTTTCTCTTAGTACGCAGAACGATTCAAGAGTTGCCGAGATCCCTCAATTCGAATTAGGACATGAACGGATCGCTCTCGAATTTCCAGTGGTTCGGAGGTAACTTCGGATTTGTGGTCAAGCAGTTGTAGGTTCCGTTCGGCAGGAATGGCTTTCCTGAAGATCGGGGTGATTTTCCCTTTCCCGCGCGGTCCGCGATGGCCCAAAGATTCTGCCCGGAGGTTTTACCCGAATGGCCAACAAATTACACTCTTCTCCGCGCGAACGCGCCAAAGCCTTCACCGACCGTCTAGGTATTCAGCTCCCGATTCTCCTTGCACCTATGGCGGGGGCGTGCCCCCCATCCCTCTCGATCGCTGTTGCAAATGCTGGAGGGATGGGAGCGTGCGGGGCTTTGTTGATGACGCCGGAAGCGATTAAGGCATGGAGCGCCGAATTTCGTCGGGAGAGTAAGGGAAAGTTTCAACTCAATCTTTGGATTCCAGATCTGCCACCTGTGCGCGATTACGAGTTGGAAAG
>DASRLI010000244.1:0-13882 GCA_035648535.1 Occallatibacter sp.
CCGGTTTGAGAATCGCCGACGATGATGCTGGGGCGCAGAATGACGCCGGGAAGGGAACTGAGGCGTGATCGCACCAGCGCCTCAGCCTCGGCTTTGGTCTGCTCGTAGGTGTTGCGATAGCCCTGACCCACAGCGAGTTCATTTTCGCGGACTAAGTCCGAGCGCTCGCCTGCTACATACGCCGTACCAACATAGGCCAGGCTGCGCAACTTGCGCGCGCCGGCAGCGAAGTCAAGCATGCGGCGAGTGCCCTCGACGTTAATACGCCGGGCCTCGTCAAGTGTGTGGTCGAAACGTACGGTTGCGGCGGAATGGATTACCCGGGTCGTCTCCGCAGTCAGGCGCTGGAAAGCGGTGGGGTCCAAGCCACAGTTGGGCTGGCCTACATCTCCGGAATAGACCTGTACGCGCGATCGCTCTGAAGGAGGCACAAACAGATCGGCGCGTTGCTGACCGGATTGGCCGGGTCTGTCGCGGATGATCAGTGCCAGCGTGGCCTGGGGATAGCGTTCGAGGAGTTCGCGCACCAGGCGCACACCGAGAAAGCCGGTTGCGCCGGTGACCAGGACAAGTTCTTCGCTATTCATGCAGAAACCGACCTCAGTATCCGAACGACTCGAAGGCCGGCCGCATTGACCATTGGGCACCCGGGCGACGAGAAGAGTTAAGTACAATTATATTAGGTTGGTCAGCTGGTACGAAGGCGCGAGCGGGAGTAGGTCTGCACACGCCATTTGTTGGCTCTTAAATACAGCAATAACCGCGCAACAACCTGCCCGGTCTGCTTTCGTTGCATATCCCGTGTGAAACTCGTGAACAGCCTATTGTCCCGCGTACAGGGGTGCGATGGACACAATCGCTAAGCCGCATACGAAGAGAATGAACATGAGAACCAGCAACCGCATTACAAGGGATGCGCCTCCGGCAAATTCTTTCCAGACGACAACACCCCAGAAGGCGCCGACCATTGTGGAGCCCTGGCCGAGCGCATAGCTGATTGCGGGTCCTACCTGCAACTCGCGCGGAGCGCTGGCCGCCACAAAGCTCGATAATGTGCCCACTGCCCAGACGACGCCACCGACGATTCCCCAAAAGTGCTCTTTGAATGTGCCTTTGAAGTAATCGCTGAAACGCAGAGGTTCACCCTGGACCGGTTTCCGCAAAAAATAGGCGTTGAAGACGAAGGTGGACAGAAAGATTCCGGCGGAGAAGACAAAACCAATCGCGTACGGTCCGAGTCCGCCTGGACCCTTTTTGCCGAGTTCGACAAGCGGGAAGAACATGCCCATGAGTACGCCGCCGATCACGCTCAGCAAAATGCCCTTTCGGATTTTGCCTTTCCCGTCGGCTTGCCCTGCTTTTTGCTCCTGATTCCCTGACGCCTTCGCCAATGTGTGGATTCGATATGCGACTCCGTCCAGCACGATGGCCGCGACGACCATCGCGACGCCGGTGAACAACAATATGGGATTGCCCTGGGGGTTGACGAAGTAATTCCAGATGACGCCGACAACAAGGGCCAAGCCGACGCCGATGGGGAACGCTACTCCGAGCCCTGCAACCGCCATTGCGCCAACTACGAGGATATTCGAAATGCAATAGACGACCCCTCCGAGAAAACCAAATGCGATATTTTGTGCGCTAGCGTTCGCCAGGTCATCGAGGAAGGGGCGCCCGTACGATCCCATTGATCCCAGCGTGAGTCCTGCGACGATTGAGGTGAGAAGGATGGCGAGTGAGTAGTCGTAATAGAGAAGCTCGAAGCGCCAGTCCTTGACGAGCTTAACGACGTTCGCCCAGGAGCCCCAGCAAGTCATTGTCAGGATGGTCATCAACAAGGCAACAACATAACTGTGAGGCACGACCATGGTTACTCCTTCAAAACTGCGATGAGAGAAGAATGACGGCTGTTGGTGGCGACGAACTTAAGGATGTGCCAGGCATCTTGGAGATCTTCCTTACTGAATATCTACTCTGGCGGAGCAATCTGACGCGTCCATCCGAATAGAGATGCAGCGTTGGCTATGAAGTGATTGGACAAACCAGCATAGGGACGCGCTAGTACATGAGTCAAGTCGCGAGGGTCTGGAAGTGCGATTGAAGAATGCCATATTAGAAACCTACTCGCCGTGCGCATAAGAGGGCGAGTTAGAATGGAAGGTCGGAAACAAGACAAGATGATAGTGCTTCGGAGTTATGAATAAATGAGCAAGATCACAGAGGATAAGGAACAGGAACTTATCGAGCGGGCATTGAAGGCGGCGCGAGATACCCGTTACTTTGCGGTAGAGGCGGGGATTCGTCATCGGACAGCGGGCGTATTCTCGACTCTGTTTGGCTCTCGGGAAGCTGTGATTGTTGGGGACGGAAATACGTATGAGGCTGCGGGTCGCGCTGTTGAAGCTAGTTTTGCGCGGGAAAATCGAGCGCTGCGGAAGCCGTTTATTTTTGGCCCTCATATTTACGCAAACACTGAGTGTGTCCAGGAGCTTGTGGCTGCGCTTCGCGAACATGACGCTATTCCAGTTGCGGTCGGATCGGGAACGGTTAACGATCTTACAAAGTTGGCAGCGTATCAAACGAGCCGTCAGTACATGGTGGTTGGGACGGCCGCCTCTATGGACGGGTACTCGGCATTCGGTGCATCTATTACCGTTGCGGGATCCAAGGACACGATTGAATGTCCCGGACCCCTGGCGGTATTGGCGGATCTTGATGTGATTGCACTGGCTCCAAGGGAGATGAACGCGTGGGGATATGGAGACCTGATGGCCAAGGTTGTGGCCGGCGCGGACTGGATTCTGGCGGATGCTGCCGGAGTTGAGGCGATTAACCCGCCCGTCTGGGAGACGGTGCAGGGGCTTCTTCGCTCATGGATTGGCTCACCGGATGCGATTGCCGCGAGTGATCCGACGGCTCTCAAACACCTGGTTCACGGACTGGTGATGAGCGGATTTGCGATGCAATCATGCCTCAACAGCAGGCCCGCATCGGGCGCCGAACATCAGTTCAGCCATCTCTGGGACATGCAACACCACACATTCGATGGCAAGACTCCTTCGCATGGCTTCAAGGTGGCGATCGGCGTCCTGGCTTCGCTGGCGCTTCATGAAGACCTGTTGAAGAGGGATCTGCACAGCTTTGATATTGAAGCCGCAGTCCGCAACTGGCCCTCGATGAATGAACTGGAGCAGAGAATACACAAGCTGTTTGGCGCTGCGGCGTTGGAGGCAAGGGGGATTGAGGAAACTCGCGCTAAATACGTCTCGGGAGATGCCCTTCGCATGCAGTTGACGCGGCTTAAAGAAAACTGGACGGAAGTGCGATCGAAACTCATCGGGCAGCTGATCCCATTCGGTGAACTGCGGGACATGCTGCGTCGCGCGGGGTGTCCGTTCGAACCTATGCAGATAGGTATTTCGCCAGCGCGCCTGCGGCTGAGTTACCAGCAGTGCTGCTATATGCGGCGTCGCTTCACCGTGCTCGATGTCATGCAGCGTCTAGGTATATTCGACTCGGCGCTCGATAACATTTTTGGTCAGCAAGGCCCGTGGCCGGCTGATGGTGAGGACTTGGCGTGATTGATTTCAATCGGGTACGTCATGTGGTTCTCGACATGGATGGTACGCTTTATAGCGGTGCACGCCTCTTCGTGCAGACTGTGCCGTTTCTGGAGGGATTGCGCAGTATGGGAATTGGATACACGTTTCTCACCAACAATACTTCCCGCAGCAAGGCTGATTACGTAAAGAAGCTGAGAGGGTTGGGGATTGAGGCGCGCGAATTCGAGATTTACACGCCAGCCGAGTCGACGATCAAATACCTGCGCAACTGCCTGCCGCACGCAAAGGCGCTTGCTCTCCTCGGAACTCCTTCGCTAGTGCAGGAGTTTGTTGAAGCGGGATTTGTAGTGAGCTGGGATGCGCCGGAAGTTGTGGTAGTGGGCTTCGATACGACCGTGACTTATGAACGACTTTGTCGTGCGGCTTACTGGATAAGCAGTGGACTACCATTTCTGGCTACACATCCTGACTTGGTTTGTCCTACGGATGAGCCTACTGTTCTTGTGGACTGCGGATCTCTCTGCGCATGCCTCACGGCGGCTACGGGTCGCCAACCCATCGTCTTCGGGAAGCCGAGTCCTTCAATTCTGCTAGAGCTGCGCGATCGTCTCCATCTGGCATCGGACGAGCTGATCATGGTGGGGGACCGTATTTATACGGACATGAAAATGGCTCGGGAAGCGGGTATTCCTGCGGCTTTGGTTCTTACGGGGGAGACTACTGCGGCACAGGCTGCCGAGCTGTGTGAAAAGCCGGAAGTCATTGTCGCCGATGTGGGGCAACTAGGCGAGTTATTGGCAGACGCGCGGCACAATCGTGTCGTGAACCGGCGTCCCGCATTACTCGATTAGGCATGGTGGAACACTTGGAATGCCAGGCTGGCCTTAACTAGACATATATGCAATATGCCCTTTGGTACGAGTAATTCAATACTTGACGATGGTCTGACCAAATAAGTACTATTCGTCCTGTTCGCTCGTCTGCGAGATCGCCAACACTATAAATCCAGACACGAGCAAAAGAAGGAGCCGGCAAGGTGGTATTCATTAACAGGCGCGATTTCATTACAGCCGCAGCGGCCTCGTCTGTTGTTGCGTCTGCGGGAGGGCTCGGGGCCCAAGAGCACAGTCTGGGGAAACCTTGGTATTCCTCCCTGCTTCGATGCGGGCATCTGAATTTCAACGAACAGGATCCACTGACCATGGATGTGGAGGCCTGGACGGACTATTTTGCGTCGCTGAAGGTGGAGACCCTGATGCCCAATGGCGGCGGCATCATGGCGTTTTATCCGACAGAGGTTCCATTTCATCATCGCAGCGAGTTTTTGGGATCAAGAGACTTGTTTGGAGAAACAGTGACTGCCGCGCGAAAGCGAAATATACGGATTGTTGCCCGGATGGATTGCAATTATTCCTATGAAGAAGCATTCAATGCTCATCCGGAGTGGTTTGAATTGAACGCGGATGGATCGCCGAGGCGTCATGCGGAATGCCCGTGGCTTTATAAGACTTGCCTATTCAGCACATACTTTACGGAGCAGATGCCGGCTATTTATCGGGAGTTGAATCAGTTCTACGCACCCGAGGGCTTTTATACAAATGGATGGCCGGGCACGGAGGCACTTGAAGTCTGCCATTGCGCGAATTGCCAGAAAATCTACAAGGAACAGACCGGAGGGACACCGCCGGAGGCGACGGATGTTCGCAGCGCGATTTACCGCAAGTACTACGAGGTCTATATGGACCGCGTGACCCACGTATGGAAGCTTTGGGATGGGATCGCCAAGGAAAAGTCTCCTGACTCGGTATATGCGGGCAATCTGAGCGGCGTCAAAACGGTGAAGGACGTGAAGCGGCTTGGTGATGTCGCGGCATGGTTCTATGCCGATAACCAGGGCCGATCGGGTGACACGCCAATATGGATGTGCGCGCAGCAGGGGCGCGTGGCGCGGTCGGTAGCGAACGGCCACAATGTAACCAATTCAGTTGGCTCTTATGCCAGTGGGCTCCCCGGCTGGCGGCATACGAGCAAGACAAAAGAGGAAGCGACGCTCTGGATGGCGCAGGCTGCCGCGAGCGGTATGGCACCCAGTTACCACTGGCTGGGTGGGCAGCCGGAGGATACGCGCTGGAAGGAGACTGGCCGGTCGTTTTTCGACTGGCTGGCTACGAACCAGGACCATTTCCGCAATCGCAGCTCGATTGCAAACATTGCCGTACTCTATCCGCAAAGCACAATCGCATTCTACGGCTCAAACGGAACACGGGACCGCAGGCTGAATGGTCAGGTCATCGATTCCACCGACTATCTGGAGGGGTTGTACGCCGCACTCTTGGAAGGGCGCTTTCTTTTCGATTTTGTTCACCAGAAAAATCTCAGCGCCGCTACGTTGAGGCCGTATCGTGCGCTTCTGATTCCGAATGCAGCTTATCTGCGCGACAGTGAATGTGAAGCTATCCGTGAATATGTAGCATCAGGTGGCTCTGTGCTGGCTACGTTTGAAACCTCAAGATACAACGAATGGGGCGAGCCGAGAGATGACTTTGGACTAAGAGATATCTTCGGAGTCAGCGTGGCAGGGGATGTTATCGGGCCATATGGGAACAGCTACATGCGGATGGATCAGGGCCACGCCGTGCTCGAAGGGTTCAAGGGTACGACAATTCTTCCTGGCCCGGAGTTTCGATTGCCGGTCAGCAGGATTAGTACCGGGGATCTTCATCTTAGTGTTGTGCCATCGTACCCTGCGTTTCCTCCGGAGATGGTCTATCCCCGCATTCGGCGCACCGACGAGCCCGCTGCAATGTTTCGCCAGCAGGGCTCTTCCCGCATCGCGTATTTTCCAGGCGACGTTGACCGCACGTTCTTGCGCTCAGGCCATCCGGACTTTAGCCGGTTGCTGATCAATTCTGTGCAGTGGCTTTTGAATGGGCAACCGACGCCGGCAACGGTGGAGGGGAGCGGCGTACTGGAATTGTTTGCGTGGGAAACCGAGCCGGGCTTTTCGCTGCACATTCTTAACTACACTAATCCCCAGATGATGCGGCCGTTTATAACTCAGTCCTATTCGACAGCACCGTTGCGGGGGCGATTCGAGGTGCCAGCGGGGCACAGAATCGGATCTGTGCGCGCACTGAGGGCTCTGCGCGATCTGCCTTTCAGGCAATCAGAGGGAACAGTCACGTTTGAGGTGCCGTCAGTGGTGGACTACGAAGTCATTTCACTTACTTAAGGGGCAAGAAACTTTATCTGTAGGGATGGTTTTGGGTGCGCCCATCCCCGGACTTACTCGGGCCTAAACTCGGGAGTCTGGGGATGAGTTTCTCGAGGGATGCCGGCAGCTTAAGTGCTTCTCTTTGACACCGCGAAATACGGTTGGTTTGAGAGGGTGGCATTGAACGCTGGATGGAACCATGCTGAGCCGGTTCCGCCGCGGAGTTCAAAGTAATACTGCAGTGGATAGGCGGAGTCTGTGTACCCTGCGGGAATGGCTGCACTATAGCTGCCATGGTCACCTTGCATCTCGGCTGACAACCAGCGCTCTGCCTGATTGACGTGGCGGTAGCAGAGGAGGGCGGAAGAGGGAGCATCCTTGGCCCCGGCGGGAACAGCCACGGAGAGCTTAAGTGGCGCTCCGGGGTGGAAGCTTGACGGGGCCGTGTGCTGGCAGTGAGTGGAAGGACGATTGGGTTTGGCAGTAGCGGCGGCAATGGCGTGAGCCGTGCTCTCGGCCGATCCCGACGAGACGGGCGGAGATTGCAAAGCTGCCTGGAGCGCCGCGATGTCCGTGTCGATAGCGGGAAGCCGATCAATCCAGTGGCCGCGGCGCATGGGTACGTCTCCGTATCCAAGATCGGAACGATAGACTTTACCTGCTCGCTCTGCCATGGTTGCCCATGCCTGACGGGCTTTTTGGTATTCGGTGAGCGCAAGTTTGCCGGCCTCCGGACTGCCTGTCTGCCGGTAGATTTCATACAACACAGCACTTCGCAATTTGGCCGCGAAGTACTTGCCCAGACCATTCTGGATGAGAATATCCTCCTCTGCGCGACGGAACTCGGGCGAGGTGCGCTTGGTTGCTTTGATGCGCGCGTCTGCAAGGGCCTGGCCGGACGTAGCGGTGAAATCTTCAAGCCATTGTGCCACTTCGATGGGGGAGTACTTGGCATTTGGCTGCCCGGCAAGCAGGCCCTTGGCATACTCGACGACCGTTGAGAATATTTGCGGGTCTAGCGGGCTGACGGTACCAAAGACTTTTGGATCGGGCGTATCGCCATAGGGTGACCGTTCGCTGCCCTGGACCATGGGCATGCAGGTGTTGAGTTCAGGCCAGAAAGCGTGGTTGGAGGCTGAGCAGAGATGCGCAGAGGTGACCAGCGGAAGGACACGGCTGGCGTTGGCTAGAGCACTTTCCACCGGGCTTGCTCCGGGCCCATACAAGCTCCTAAGGTAACGACGCCAGGATTCCGGATCGGCATTTGGGTTGTAGAGGCAGCGGCCCCAGACACGATAGTAGTGTTCAAACTTCTTCCAATCGGTATTGGGATTCAAAGATTCATCCGCATAGCCGCAGCGGCCACCCGTCGAACCGGAACCTTCGCGCCCTTTGAAGGTCAACGGCTCCATCAGATCGATACCGGCTGCTCCGCAGAAGTGCGATGTGCGTGAGTAGGCGGCGGCCATCTCAGGATCGGCAGAGAGCAAGTGCCGCTGCGTACCGGGCCACAAGCGATAGACAATCTGCGCTTTGCTCCCTTCCTGAAAGAAGTCGCCGTATCCGTATCGGGTGAAGAGGCGCGCACCGCCGCTCACGGCAAACAAGGCCGACTCGTGATGATTCGGATTTGGAATTTCAAGAGCACGGATGTCTGTCTGGTTATAGCCGAGGCTCTGGTGCTCTGCGGAATACTTGGCGCCTAACTTGACTGGCATGCCTGTAGCCACGGCTATGTCGATCATGGTCTGATTGACTCCCTTGGCGTGCATATCGATTTCGACCTTGCGGCCGCAGTTCGCGATGGCTTCAAACAAGGTTTTCCAGAAGGGATAGCTTCCTTCGGGGATTCCGCTCTCACCGTGCACGCGCATGGTGAGACCCTTGATCTCCGGACACTCCTTAAGAATGATTGCCAAGGCATCGCGGCAGTAAGCGGCGTGCGTCTCCGGCGTTAGGCCCTCGATGCTGTGATAAGCGTGGGGACTGTCAGTCCACTTGTAGGCGTGGGTCCAGATGCCCAATTGGAAATGAAGGCCACGCGCGCCCGTCTCAGCGGCTATGAAGCGCAACGTCTCCCAGTTCTTTGCTTTCTCTTCCTGGCTGAGTTTGACGGGAGAGGGAAGGACAGTTCCATCGGGGGCAGTCAGCTGAAGGACGTGGACGCCCTCATAACCGGGGACATCGAAGAGATAGGGATAGGGAAGGTGGAGATAGTCATCTGTAACTCCCCTGGGAAAATCGTATTCAAGGCCGTACGCCATTGTGAAACGATTGAATCGGCTTGCGACGAGCGTGTCGAGATAGTCTCCCCAGAAAGCCTTGTCGTAATACCAGGACTTATCTTCCAACTCACTGCAGAAGTAACGGCTGATGCAGCGGATTTGATTCGCGGGCGACTCTTCGATCGCCTCGGCCAAATGCAAGGCAGCTTTGGGATCGGCGCCAAACTGCGCACGCTCTGCCAACTCGAGCAATCCGTAGATATAGCCTCGTGGGTCGACGCCCGAGACGAGGATAGCAGGCGTACCTTCAAGGTGGCCCGGAGCAAGGCGAGTGCTTTCAGCCTCCATGCCAGCTTTCGCATGCGGAAAGTCCTTTGCCATGTCGGATCCGGAAGCAGCCACAATGACGCACGAAGTGGAGCTCTTTGCGTCATCGACGGATTGCGCCATGCTGCAATTGATGCCCTTGGCGGCGAGCGCCTTGCTCAACTGCTCTGCGGCTCGTTTCACGGGCGCGCTCGACGCAATGGGATTGCTGCCGTCGACGAGGATGGACACTCGTCCACCGGCAGCGGCGAGAGCTGAATGAGAAAATCCAAGGATTGTGGTTGCGCCGGCCAGTTTAAGGAAATCGCGGCGCCGCAGGGTAGAAAGTGAATCCGAATTCATAGTCATTTATCCCTCAGAATTTGTTGAATTGCAGTTATAGATCAAGCGGCGGCGCCGAGTCTACGCGCTCCGCCTGGAGATTGCGTAGTAAGGCTGATTGGAAAGTGTTGCATTGAAAGCCGGGTGCATCCATGCTGTCTCGCGCCCGCGCAAGAACTCGAAGTAATACTCAAGCGGGTAGACAGACCGGGTGTAGTCGGCGGGAATGACGGCGATATATCGGGTGCCCTCGTTCTGCATTTCAACGGAGACCCAGCGCTCGGCCTGGTTCACATGGCGATAGAAAAGGCGCGGGATTACAGGTGCGCTGTTTGTTGCAGCGGGGGGAATCTCAATAGCGAGATTAAGGGGCTGACCAGGACGAAAGCTTTCAGCCGGAGTGTGCTTGCAGGTGTCGGACGGGCGGCTCGGCTTGCCCATGGCGGCTTGAATGGCGGACGAAGAGGCTTCTGCGTTGGTGTTTGCTGCGGACGGTGTGGCGAGCTTCTGGCTCATTGCTGCAAGGTCACTGTCGATGGCTGACAGGCGGTCGGTCCAATGGCCACGAAGGAGCGGCGTGTGGCCATAGGTGATGTCGTTGCGGTAGACGCGCTTGGCGCGCAGGGCCATTGCAGCCCAGGCGTCGCGCGCCTTCTTGTATTGCACAAGTGCCTGCTGGCCGGCGTCGGCATTGCCGCTTTGCTGAAAGATCTCGTACAGAACGCCGGCGCGCAGCTTGGCGGCGAAGAAAACGCCGAGCGCGTTCTGAATCATGACGTCCTCTTCCATGCGGCGGAATTCGGGCGTTGTGGTCGATCTGGCTTTGGCGTGGGCGTCAGCGAGGGCGTGCGTGGAAGTGGTGGTGTATTCTTCGAGCCACTGCGCAACTTCGATAGGCGAGTATTTTGCACTTGGCTGGCCCGCGAGCAAGTTCTGCGCGCATTCGACGATGGTTGCGAAGATTTGCGGATCGAGCGGGCTGACGGTGCCGAAGACCTTGGGATTGGGAGTGTCCCAGTAGGGCGATGGCGCGTCCGTGAGCACGATCGGCTGGTTAGTATACATCTCGGGCCAGTAGACATTGTTCGAGGCCGAGGTCAAATGGGCCGAAGTTATGAGTGGATTGACGCGGCTGGCGTTGGCGACGGCGGTTTCAACGGATTCGGCTGCCGCCGCACCGAACTCGCTCTTCAAGTAGCGGCGCCAGCATTCCGGGCTGGCTTCGGGATCGTAGAGTTTGCGGCCCCATACGCGATAGAATAATTCGAATTTCTGCCAGTCGGCTTTGGGCGTGAGGGACTCGTCGGCATAGGCGCAGCGCCCACCTGCAAGGCCGGAGCCCATACGGCCCTTAAAGGAGAGCGGTTCGCAGATGTCGAGGCCCGCGGCTCCGCAAAAACTCGAAGTGCGGCCGTAGGCTGCGGCCATCTCTGGATCGGCAGAGAGCAAGTGCCGTTGCGTGCCGGGCCACAGGCGATAGAGGATCTTGTACTTTGCGCCATCCTGATAGAAGTCGCCATAGCCGTAGCGGGTGAACAGGCGGGTGCCGGCACTGACGGCCATGTCCTTCGACACAACGCGTTTGGGATCGGGAATCTCGAGCGCGCGGATATCGGCCTGGTTGTAACCGAGGCTCGCATGTTCGGCCGCGTACTTGGCACCGAGCTTGACGGGCATGCCGGTGGCGGCGGCAATGTCGATCATCTCCGGCGTGACGCCTTTGGCGTGCATGTCGATTTCAACGGAGCGGCCGCAACCGGAGATGGCCTCGAACAGCTTCGACCAGAACGGATAGCTGCCTTCTGGAATGCCGCTCTCGCCGTGCACGCGCATGGTGAGTCCCTGGATTTCGGGGCACTCCTTGAGAATCGTTGCCAGGCCGTCGCGGCAATAGGTGGCGTGCATCTCGGGATTTATGCCCTCGACGCGGTGATTGGCGTTGGGGCTGTTCTGCCACACGTAGGCGTGCGTCCAGATGCCGAGTTGGAAATGCAGCCCGCGCTTGCCGGTCTCGGCCGCAATGAACTTCAGCATTTCGAAGTTTTGGTCTTGCTCCTGCCTGGTCAATGGAATTGGATTGGGCAGCAGCGGGCCATCGGGCTGAGCGAGTTGCACAACACGCACACCTTCGTAGCCGGGAACGTCAAAGAGGTAAGGGTAAGGGAAGTGGAAGTAGTCGCCGGTAATGTTGCGCGTGCCGTTGTAGGATAGTCCGACAGAATAGTTAAAGCGGTTGAAGCGGCTGGCCACCAGGGTATCGAGATAAGCGGGCCAGAAGGATTTGTCGTAGTACCAGGGCTTGTCTTCGACTTCGCTGCAGAAGTAGCGGCTTACGCAGCGCACTTCATTGGCGGGCTTTTCTTCGATGACTTTAGAGAGGTGAAGAGCAGTCATTGGGTCGGCGTTGAATTGCGCACGCTCTGCGAGCTCGAGCAACCCGTAGATGTAACCGAGCTGATCGATCCCGGAGACGAGGATTGCCGGGGAGTCGCCAACGCGGCCTGGGGCAAGGCGAATGCTCTCAGCGGCGGTCTGAGGAGCTGACGCTGCAAATCCCTTGGCCAGAATTGAGGCAGTGGGGGCGACGGCGACGCAGAGTGCAGAGTCGCGCGCATGGGCGGCGTCCTGCACGATTTCACATTTCACGCTCTTTGCCGCAAGAGCGCTTTGGAGCCTCTCAGCGGCGCGCTTGACCGGACCACTGGAAGCAGTGGAGTCACCCGCATCGACGATGACTGAGACACGGCCCGTGGCTTCGGCCGAGGCAAAAGGAGTAAAGCTCGCGGCGGTTGCTGCACCCGCGAGCTTTAGGAACTCTCTGCGCTTAATTTCTGAATTGGATTTGGCCGCCATCTACGCCTCTT
Source organism: Occallatibacter sp. (assembly GCA_035648535.1). Taxonomy (GTDB): domain Bacteria; phylum Acidobacteriota; class Terriglobia; order Terriglobales; family Acidobacteriaceae; genus Telmatobacter. Next base: position 12,515 of record DASRLI010000244.1, read on the forward strand.
TTTTTGTCTACGATTGGCTGAAGTCGTAAGTAGGCTTTCGATGTCGGCGGACCAGCTGCACGGCCTTCGATGCTCTGCTTGTAGGAAGAATCTTGCCAAATGATGCAATCGGGCGTGAGGTAAACCTGCACGCCCGATTTTGAGTTAGAGGATCTATTGAAGCTTAGAAGGTAAACTTCAAAGCTCCCTGCATGATGCGTTGATCGCCGGCGTTCGTGATCTGGCCAAATGAAGTCGACGTCGGGTTTGAGACATTTGGCACGAGCGAGGCCCCGGTCGAAGGCGTCGGACCGCCGAAGTTGGGATGGTTGATCAGATTGAAGGCCTCAACGCGCGCCTCAATATCAAAGCGTTCGGTCACTTTGAATTTGCGGCTGAGCGCGCTGTCCACGTCGAAATAGCTAGGTGTTCGCAGCATGTAATGGCGCGCATTTCCGTAGGTTCCCAACGCATTCACCGCAAACGCAGCTGGGTTCACCCACTGATATTTTTTCTGTGTGTGGCCGCTTTGAATGTAGAGTGGCACGCCAGGAACAACGTTGGGCCGGTCAAACCCTACGCCGGTCAGGGAGCGGTCAGTGCCGTCAACCGGGTTGATGGGGAATCCAGTTTCAAAACGCATCAGAGGTGCGATTTGCCAGTCGCTTGCGAGATAAGACAGCAGGTGGTTTCCCGAATTCAGATGACTGACGTACACAACGCTGGCGTTAAACAGGTTTGGGACATCGTAGGTGCAGGGTCCATAGTCCGCCTTGGGGTTGGCGGGATTCTCGATGGTGGGCCCGCCCAGCGAAGTGACCGGGACTACGCCGAGGCAATGCGAGTACGTGTAGTTGGCCAGGATGGTGTAGTTATCTGCAAAGCGGTGTTCGATGGAAGCGAGCACGCCCTCGTAGTTCGCACTGATGCCATTGAAGCCGAAGTCAGTGGCAGAGTAGTACTTGCCCTGCGCCGGGTTGATCAGGCTGAGGAACCGGCGCGCCTGCGTGTTGCCCGTGCCGGAACACGCGGTTCCGTTCGCTCCAGGCGCGACCGTGAGTGCGCCGCAAGTTCCGGGGCCCGTCCACGTTCCGGGAATATAGACCGCCGGGTTGATTTCGTTGCCCACCATCAGATGAGATGTCTCATTGCCAAGATAGGTGATTGTCGCAATCCAGTTCTGAGCGAACTGGTGCTGTATGCCGAGGTTCCAGGTCTCAAGCATGGGTGGCAGAGCTTTGGGTGCAAGGAAGGTGTCGGTCGAGTTCTGCGGGAAGACGTAGTTCGACGGAGGGAAGAGCGGCAGCGGGAAGGGATTGCCTCCCGGAACGTTGCCCCATGGGTTATTGAATTGATAGGGGCCGCTGGATTCGGTCACCGTCACTCCCC
>DASRLI010000245.1:0-18042 GCA_035648535.1 Occallatibacter sp.
CGCTTTGGCGAGTCAGGGGTTAGCCCCCTGGGGGGCAGAGGCCGGGTCCCTGGCGGTTTGAGGCAGTTTCGAGGAGGACACCATCAGCACGCACATGCGGTTAGGGGATCTGCTGATCGAGGCAAACCTGATCAGCAAGGAGGATGTGGCGAATGCGCTGGAGCGCCTGGTCAGGGATGGCGGCCGGCTGGGCGACAACCTTGTGGCCATTGGAGCCATTGACCGGCGAGTGCTGGATGCTTTTATCCACCGCATTCCAATCGAGCCCGCGGATATTTCGGCCACAGGAATCGACGAGCTCGATCTCTTGGCCCTGATGATGAAGCTCATCTATATGGGCCGGCTGGAAAACGGCCGCCAGATCGTTGATGCCATCAAGCTGCCCTACCACATCGTGTCTGAACTGATCAGGATGGCCATCGACCGGAAATTGCTGCACGCCCTGGGGATGCGCAATTCCAATAACCCGCTTGACCTGGCTTACACGTTCACCGAAGAGGGCAAGCGCTTCACCCTCGATGCCCTGGATCAATTGCGTTATGCCGGACCTGCGCCGATCGACATTGAGGAATTCAACTTTCGCGTGAACCTGCAGAAGCTGACCAACGAACTGGTCACCTTCGAGCGCATTCGCAAATCGCTCGGCGAACTTACGTTCGAAGACGCCATGATCGAGCAAACTGGGCCGGCGATGAACTCTGGCCGGGCCATGCTTCTCTATGGTCCTCCCGGAAACGGGAAGACTTCGGTTGCGCATTCACTGGGCAACGTGTTCAACGACGTGATCTATGTCCCTTACGCGATCTCTGTGGAGGGCCAGATCATCCGCTTCTTCGACCCCAGCATTCATGTACCAATCGCCCCCTCCGACTCAGACGATGAAGGCGCTGTCTCGTTTGTCAGGAGCGCGGAATTTGATGCGCGATGGGTTGCCTGCAAGAGGCCTTTCGTCGTCACCGGCGGCGAACTTACGCTGGAAATGCTCGACCTGCGGTATGACGAGACGGGCCACTTCTACGAGGCCCCGCTGCACGTTAAGGCGCTTGGTGGGTGTTTTGTCATCGACGACTTCGGCCGCCAGTTGGTGAGCCCCGCCAACCTATTGAATCGCTGGATTGTGCCGCTGGAAAACCGCGTCGACTATTTGAAGTTGCACACCGGAAAGAGCTTCAGCATTCCGTTTGAAGAACTGGTTATTTTCTCCACCAACCTGGAACCGGAAGACCTGATGGATGGGGCCTTTCTGCGCCGCCTTCCCTACAAGATCGAGGTTGGATCTCCCTCACTGCCAATCTTCAAGCGCATCTTCGAGAAGGAATGCGCACGGCAGGGATTGCCGCTTTCCGAAGAGGCTTTCAACGTTATCGTCAACAAGATCACGAAGGACAAGGGCCTTGACCTTGCGGCGTTTCAGCCCAGGTTCATCATCGACCAGGTAGTGGCAACTTGTCGATTCATGGGCCAGTCTGCTCATTTTGAACCACGGTTCATTGACTATGCGCTCGACAATTTGCGCGTGCACCACCGCACAAAATCGAATGTCACATAATAGCGACGAGTTGGGCTGATAAAGGCTGGTGGAAGCGCGGGTTTCGACCTTGAGACCCAGGGCCCGCTTGAGCAGAAACTCTCACATCGGAAATGGGACGAACTTGTCTGCGCACCAAGCAGGCGTGGCCTCGTTGGGCATTCCCTGGAGTGTCGAATCTTCTCCCACGGGCAAGTACATGTTGGTTGCGCCGAGCTGCTTTCGGGAGATTTCTCAATCAGGTCGATCGGCCTCTTCGTAAACGACTCCTGCTTCGCGGAACATTTTTTGGGCAATCTCACATTCTGCCTTCCAATGTTCGGGAGTGGCTCCGTCAATGGTTACAACTCTAACGATCCCCGCCTGAATCAGCAGTGCAGCGCATTGAGGGCATGGGCAGAACGTAACGTAGGCCGTGGCGCCCTTCAAGCCGTGGCCGTTGCGGGCCGCTGCCGCAATGGCGTTCGCTTCGGCGTGAACGATGAGCCGATACTTGATCTCCCGCTGGTTGAGTCTCTCATCATCGGCGATGCCGCGCGGAAATCCGTTGAACCCCTCGGAAAGCTGAGCGTGGTCAGAGTCCGCAATTACGCATCCGACCTTTGTTGACGGGTCTTTTGACCACGAACTTACCAGCACGGCCATATCGATAAACTTGCGATCCCATCCGTTCATCTTGTCCTCATTTGGTTCGCTTGAGCGGCCGTTGATGTGCCGCGGTCCGCTGCTTCAATTATGACCGGCGAGCTGCCGCTTGCCACTAGCCGGGGTACCACACCTTTCGCGGGTCCGACGCGCTTCGCCGGTAGTCCCAGGCCTCATCGATGAGCCGCTTTAAGTCGTAGCGCGGCCTCCATCCAAGCAGGAATTTCGCTTTGGCGTTGTCCAACCAGGTTGAGTAATACGGCGTCTTGATCTCGACAGAAAGGATTCCCCGAGTCTTGCACAGGTAGTCCGCGACCGCGCGATAGTTCACCGGCTCATCCATGCAGATATTGAACGTTTGCTGTCGCGCCTTGGGGTGATCGAGCGCCAGGATTATGGCCTCGACGAGGTCGCTGACGTGGACAAAATTCCGGCTCACCGGGTTGCCCTGCGGATCGAGCATCAGGGGTGCGGTGTTCGACTTCAGATATTCGCGGGCGGTTTCGGGGTCTACCAACTCGCACCATCGCGGACCTCCGAAGACGTCTTCGCCGAAAGTGAGCGTGTATTTGAAATCGTCCTTCTCCATGATCCACGGGGCTCGCAAACAGCATCCTGACAAGTCGTATTGAACGAAATATTGCTCCAGCATAACTTCTTCCAGAACTTTTGAAAGCGCGTAGCAGCCGGGATAGGCCGTGTGCTTCTGCTGCTCCGTGACCGGAATCGGGTGCGGATAAAGGAAATGGCCGAGGGCGGCATCGCCTCCGAAAAGAATGATTTGCTGAAATGACTTGCTGAGGCGGCACTCCTCCAGCAGCCAAAACAGGCCTTTCACCGTGACATCGATGACACTCTCACCAGTCTCCTTGCAGGTGGCGCAATGAACGACGTGCGTGATGCCCTGCATGGCGGCACGCACGACTTCGCGGTCGGAGATGCTTCCACTCAGAACTTCCAAATGCTTCTGAGGTTCAAGACGGCGGTTGTGACAGAGCGCGCGAATCGTGACGTCTTTGGCGTCGACGTCGGCGAGTATGCGCCGAATGAAATGACTGCCGAGTTTGCCCGTCGCGCCGGTTACCAGGATGTGCTTCATACGCTCCGCCTTGCTACCGGGCCCCGCTTGGGGCCGGTTTGCCGTTCATAACTGCGCCTGATCGAAGAAGTAAGAATACTATTGCGGATTAGTTGCTGGATACAGGGGAATGCTGTCGCGGGCGCGATGTCCGACACGTTGTCAACTTACGGTGTCGTGGATCTTTGGCGCGTTTGCGGGGCTGGCGCTGGCGGCGGTGGGTCTGTACAGCGTCGTCTCCCACATTGTGGCGCAACGAACAAACGAGTTTGGGATTCGCATGGCATTGGGCGCACAGCGCGCACATGTGATCCGGATCGTGTTTGCGTCTGCGCTGGTGAGCGTGGGGAGCGGGATCGCAATTGGCCTCGCACTTACGTTTGCATTGGACAGAATCGTTGCGCAGTGCGCGCAGGAGAATTCCAACGCTCCGGCGATATTGCTGGAGGGGACATTGGTTCTTGTTCTGGCTGCGGGAGTCGCTTGTGCACTGCCGGCTTTGCGGGCGTCGCGTGTTGAGCCCATGACGGCGCTACGGTGCGAGTGAGACAACTGGTCGGGGCTTCGATTCAGGGAAGTTCTCGCTGATAGCGGACTTCATCCACAGTGATGCCCCAGATGGAATCGGATCGACTTGAGCCGTCGCGGGCCCAGCCGTCGGCGCGGTAGAAGCGTTCGGCGCGGACGTTGCCCTTGAGCACCCAGAGAAATGCCTGGCGTAGGCCGAGATCGAGGAGGCGGGCGCGCGCCGCGGCGACTAGAGCGACGCCAATTCCGCGATTCCATGAATCCGGATCGACATAGAGCGCGCAGAGCTCGCCATGGGTGGGGAGGTCCACATCGCGCGATTGCATGGTTGTGACAAATCCCTGGATCAGGCTCTCTTCCGCGGCCACAATTGTGAAGGGCTTGAAGGGATCGGAGTTTGCAAAATCGTACTTGCGGGCACGGTCTTCGGGACGAAGCTGGTCGAGGTAGCCTGCGGGCAGCAGGTTTCCATATGCCACCTGCCATGAGCGGACATGCACGTGGGCGACGGCAAGTGCGTCCTGGGGAATGGCTGGCCGCAGAAGCATGAAAGAAAGTATTGCACAGGTGCGGAGGCGGAATGCCGTGCATGCGGACAAGGCTTGGTGGCCGAGCTGACGGCGGAATCGAAGCCTGGCGGCAGACAGGGAAATCCCGGGTCCCGCTGAGGGGACCTGGAAGAAGAAGATCTCTGTTGCTGGCTAGAGCGCGGTTTCGCCGCGTTCATCGTTGCGGATTCGGATGGCTTCGTCGACGCGGCTTACGAAGATCTTTCCGTCGCCGATGCGACCGGTGCGGGCGGCGCCGATGATGGCCTGAATGGCTTTCTCCTTCAACTCGTCGTGAAGAACCAGCTCGATCTTCACCTTGGGAAGAAGATCGACCGTGTATTCACGGCCGCGATAAAACTCGGTATGGCCCTTCTGTCGGCCATGGCCGCGGGCTTCGAGAATGGTCATGCCTTCGATGCCTGCTTCGAGCAGCGCATCTTTGACGGCGTCCAGCTTGGAGGGCTGGAGAACGGCTTCAATCTTGAGCATATGCAAAATGCCTCGTTTGACAGCGTATCAGGCGGAGCGGGGGGCTGGCCGCAATCCGCCGAAAAGTTTTAAGGACCCGGAACAAAGTTGGACCACAGGTCAGGAGTTGAGGTCGTAGCCTTCCTCGCCGTGCTGGGAGAGATCGAGGCCGGCGGATTCGTGTTCGGGAGAGACGCGCAGGCCGATGATCCGGTCGACGACGAAGAGCAGGACCAGCGTTCCCACAATGGAAATGCTCCAGGCAACGGCCACGCCGCCTAGTTGGTTGAGGACCTGCCCCCAGTGTCCGTCGATGGCGCCAGTGGGGACGCCCTTGCCGTAGATGGCGTTGATTGCGCGGGTGGCGAAGAGGCCGGTGAGCAAGGCGCCCAGGGTTCCGCCGGCTCCGTGCACACCGAAGGCATCGAGCGAATCGTCGTAGCGGAACATGCTCTTTACCTTGAAGACCATGAAGGAGCAGAAGAAGCCGGCGATAATGCCGATGAGCAAGGCCGGGAAGGGCTGAACAAAGCCGGAGGCGGGGGTGATGGCGACCAGGCCGGCGACCGCGCCGGAGATGGCGCCGAGTGCGGTGGGCTTGCCGTTGTGGAACCACTCGAAGATTGTCCAGCCGACGGCGGCCGCGGCGGCGGCGAAGTGGGTGTTAACAAAGGCGCTGGTGGCCAAGGGGCTGGCGGCCAGAGCACTGCCGGCGTTGAAGCCGAACCAGCCTACCCACAGCAGGCAAGCTCCGATGAAGCTGAGCACCATGGAGTGAGGGGGCATGTTGGTCTGGGGATAGCCGATGCGCTTGCCGAGGTAGATGCAGGTGACCAGGGCGGAGACGCCGCTGGTGACGTGGACTACGGTGCCACCGGCAAAATCGAGACTGGGAATGTGGCCGCCAGTGGCGTTAAGCAGTCCGCCAACGCCCCAGACCATGTGGGCCATGGGACAGTAAACAAAAATGGACCAAAGGGAAAGATAGAGCGCCATGGCGCTGAACTTCATGCGCTCGGCAAAGGCGCCGGTGATGAGGGCCGGGGTAATGATGGCGAACATGAGCTGGTAGATCATGTAGGTCTGTTCGGGAATGGTGGCAGCGTAATCGGTGTTGGGGGTAAGGCCGACGCCGCGCAGGAAAAGATGCTCAAATCCGCCGATGAAGGCGTTGCCGTGGCCGAAGGCCAGCGAGTACCCGCAGACGGCCCAGATAACGGTGACCAGGCCTATCATGGCGAAACTCTGCATCATGGTGCCCAGGATGTTCTTCTTGCGAACAAGGCCGCCGTAGAAGAGAGCGAGTCCGGGGCCGGTCATGAGCAGGACCAGTGCGGCCGAGACCAGCATCCATGCGTTGTCGCCGCTGGCCTGGGCATTCTGGACGGCCTGCTGAAGGGCAGCAATCTGCGCCTGCGTCACCGGGGCCTGAGCGGCGGGGGTTGCGGCAGTTGACTGGGCCAGGGCAAGGGCAGGAAATGCGATCAGGGCGGGCAGGAGGGACAGGCGTACTGTACGTCTCGGCATGATGATTCGGCTCCGAAAAAGTCGTCTGCAAAAGGCGTCCGTTTTGGGGAGGCTCGGACGAGGAACAGTTTTAAATTCTTTGCGATAAGCCGTTGAATCGTGAAGCTGCGACGGCTGCTCGCAAGGAGCCGGGGACCGCGGTTAGAGCATTTTCGGAATACACGTAGACTTTTTAAGAGCATTGAAAGGTGGCTTTTTCTTGAGGAAAAAGCCACCCAGCATAGTGCCTTCGGTCTACACCAATTCCGAAAATGCTATAGCCGGTCACCGGAAAAGGAATACGGGATACATGAAGGATAATTGCGCTTTCATAGCATTCTCATAAAGACTGGAGAATAACGCAAGTTTCTTGGTTTTCCTGATGGGATTATTACGAGCGAAATGATAACTACGCGAAGGCTGGAAGGACGGAGAACCGCGATGAAAGGGATGCGCAGCGGATGGCGGATTGGGTTTTGTGTAGTGCTTTGCGTCGCGGTGATCGCGCCGGTCAGGAGCGCGGCTGCGGCAGGGCATCCGGCGCGCTGCCGCAAGATTCTGCTGACAGGCGAGGTGAATGCCGGGCAGGAGTGGAAGGCAGCCTTCGGCGAGGGGTGGATGTTCAGGGTGGTGCCGATTCAGCCGGGGAAAGAGGGGTACAGCGGCTGGGACCTGGTAGTGGACCGGGAACAATCTGCCGGATATCCTGACGCACTGCTGGTGGCCACGCCGCCGTATTACTCCATTAGTGAACGCGAGGTGGGAACGACGTTTGGACTGCGGGCCCAGGATGCGATTGGCTGGAACCCACGGAGCTTTCACTTTCTGACCGATCCCGATGCGTTGCGTGAAGGCCAGAAACAGTTTCGGGCTTTGGGTGGGACAAAGATCTGGACCGAGGCGCCGGTGGCGAGCAGCCGGGAGCATGAGTCGGAACAACGATTGCTTGAAATCAATCGGAGTGCGTCGGCAGGGCAGCTTCGGATTCTGAATGCAAGGTTCACGCCGGGAATTGCCGATGCGGCGCCCTTCGCCCGGAGATGGGCGCTTCAATCGGCAAAGACACCCCATACCGTGGTGCCCGCAGCCGGAGCAAAGGCCACGCCGCTGGGGGAACTGGACTGGATGCGCTTCTCTGTGACCCTGTGGCTTCCGGCGGGATGGAAGGCGCCCGGAGGGCTCCGTGCTCCGCTTGCGGCCTGTTCGGAATGAGAAGATTCCGAACCAGGAATCAGGGAACCGGGACGGGAAGTTGACCGGTAAAAACCGAAGGTGAGCGGTTCTGACCATCTAATCAAAGCGGGAGTAGAGCTATATTGGAAGCATGGCTGTTGCCGCTGAGCGGGATCATTATCTTTTTGGGGCGCTGGATAGCAGCGCGAAGAATCGCATCAAGCTGAAGGAGGTGAGCTACGGCTTCGAAGAGCCGGAGGGCGTCTTTCTGACCTCGATGGATTATGCCGTGAACTGGATTCGCAAGAATTCGGTATGGCCCATGACTTTTGGACTGGCCTGCTGTGCTATCGAGATGATGTCGATGGGAGCGTCGCGGTTTGATATCGCGCGGTTTGGCGCGGAGGTGTTTCGCCCTTCGCCGCGGCAGTCTGACCTGATGGTGGTTGCCGGACGGGTATCGCAGAAAATGGCGCCGGTGCTAAGGCGTCTCTACGATCAGATGCCGGAGCCAAAGTGGGTTATTTCGATGGGCGCCTGTGCGACTTCAGGCGGGGTCTTCAACAATTACGCGCTGGTGCAGGGCGTTAACCAAGTGGTTCCCGTAGACGTGTATGTACCGGGATGCCCCCCGCGCCCGGAGCAACTGATTTACGCAATCACGCTTCTACAGGAAAAGATTCAGCGGGAACGTCGCAGCCTTCTGAAGACCCTGAATATGGAGTGAGCTGCGGTCTCCGATGTTAGTAACTGGGGAGCGAGTTACCCGAGTAACAGATAAGTAATCTGCAAAGCAGTCTGCGCAATATCAGGAAATCGGGGCAGGCAGCTTTTGCAGTTTGTAATGCAGGTAACTCGTTGAAAAAAGTGTTTTGGGGTAAACGTACTATGGTACGTTTAAAGGTGCTGTAATGCGTCCGGAGCTTCGCAGATGTTGCAGAGTCACCCGGTCCGAGCCGGAGTATGTGCTCGCAGGCAGCCATTTTCCATTTAGTACATCAGCCTTATTGCGGAGGATAATCGCATGCATGCTCGTGTTTTAAAATCTGTCAGCCGGGTTCTCTTACTGGCGCTTGTAGCATTGATTCCTGTTGCCTTGAGTGCCCAGGCCACAGCCAAATCGACCGGAAAGCCAACATGGAATGACTCACCATCGAGGTGGGACATTTTTGCAGGCTACAGCTATCTCGCACCTCGCGGGACAGTGGCAACTCCGCTTCCCAGTGGCGCAACAGTTTCGGCCAACTACGATGCCGTCAATCTTGGCGGCCTGTTCAGCGGCGCGTACTACTTCAATAATCACATTGGCGCGCAGGTGGAATTCGGTCTTCATGAGTGGGGCGCGGGCAATCCTTACCCGAACAACGTTGGAGTGCACGGAAACGACGACGGCTTCCTGACCTTTGCCGGCGGTTTGATTGCGCGCTTCCCGAGCGGGAACATTACACCGTTTATCCATGGGCTGGTAGGGACAGCGCAGGTAAACGGCCCGTATTTCAATCCCAACAAGTGGGGCCCTGATCTCACGGTGGGCGGCGGGATGGACTATGAGATGCCGTTCTTCAATCATCACCTGGCGTTTCGCCTCTTCCAGGCTGACTACGAGTACATGCACGCAGACTTTGGGCCTGGCGCCTTCGGCGGCCGCGCCAACATCAACGCCGCACGGTTGAGCACCGGCTTCGTTATCCATGCCGGCTCCATCGCGCCACCTCCGCCTGTGACCCTGGCATGCTCGGCCAGCCCTCAATCAGTTTTCCCCGGCGAACCGATTACGGTGACCGCGACAGCCGGCGACCTGCTTCCCAAGATGAACGTGATTTATTCGTGGAGCGGATCAGGCGCGACAGGCAATGGCACCACGGCCACGATTGCAACGACCACCATGGATCCCGGCAACTATACGGTGACCGGAACAGTGAAGGAAGGCAAGAGCGGCAAGGAAGGCCTGAAGCCCGGCCAGACCGCGAATTGCACCGCGAGCTTCACAGTGAAGGCCTTCGAGCCGCCGACCATCAGCTGCACGGCCAACCCCAGCACCATCAAGCCCGGGGAAACCAGCACGATTACCTGCACCGGCATGAGCCCGCAGAATCGTCCGCTCACCTACACCTACTCGGCAACGGCCGGCACGGTCACGGGCAGCGGAACAACGGCGGAATACTCCTCAGTTGGCGCGCCGACCGGCGTAGTTGGCATAACGGGCAACGTATCAGACGACAAGGCCCACACGGCCAGCTCCAGTACTAACGTCACCATCGTGGCACCGGTTATTCCGCCGGCTCCTCACACCCAGGCACTGTGCTCCATCAACTTCTCGACCGACAAGAAGCGGCCGACGCGCGTTGACAACGAAGCCAAGGCCTGCCTGGACGAAGTTGCCCTTGATCTGCAGCGTCAGGCGGATGCGAAGGCAGTCGTCGTCGGCGAGTCGAACGCCAAGGAGAAGGACATAACCGCGAAACAGCAGAAGGTGGCCCTGAAGCACAAGAGAGCCAAGGTTATGCTGTTCGATGCGCAGCGCGCGGTGAACGCCAAGGACTACCTGGTGACCGAGAAGGGTATTGATGCCTCGCGTGTCAGCACCATGACCGGCACAACCGATGGGCAGACGGTGGAAGATTACCTGGTGCCCGCTGGTGCAACCTTTACAGGCGATGTGCAGGGAACCACTCCGGTGGACGAGTCGACTTTGAAGCCGGAAGTCCGCAAGCCGCTTGCCGAAAGGCACCGGGCAAGGAAGCACGCCGCAGCCAAGTAGACCTACCGGTTTCGACCGGTTCAGAACCGCCAAGTCGGGCCTCCCATCCATGAAGGATGGGAGGCCTGACGAAAGCTAGACTATGCGATTCCTCCTGCAACCCTTCGAGGCTGACCGGCAAGCCGGTTGGCCTTTTTGGTTTCATGCACGATTTTTTGCTGTCTTTTTCTTTTGCCTGGGAGCCTTCTGTTTGAATAGTTGTTTGAGGAATTTTCTCCATCTCTGCGTCCGGCGCGGCGTTCTGGCGCTGGTTCTCATTTATTTGTTTTTCGGCCAAGGCCTTTGCGCGCAGCAAGCGTCGAATGCGGCGGTCGCGAACGTTGCGCCTTGGAGCGCGGTGGGGCCGGCGGGCGGCGATGCTCGCGCGATTGCGGCGGTGCCGGGGCAGCCGAGCCACCTCTACCTGGGGACAACCAGCAGCTGGTTGTATGAATCGCTCGACGCAGGCGCCACCTGGCGTCGGCTTGCCAAGCTGGACACGGCAGACGACCTGGTTCTGGATCATATTGTTGTGGACGCCTCAGATCATGCCACGATTTTTGTGGCCGGATGGAAGCGCGCTGACGGTGGTTTGTGGGTAAGCCGCGACCGGGGCCGGAACTGGAGTGAGGTCGCAGGCCTGCACGGTCAGTCGATTCGTGCCTTTGTGCAGGCGCCCTCCAATCCCAAGGTGTTTTTTGCGGGAACGCTTGAAGGGGTTTTTCGGTCCACCGATGCGGGCGCGACCTGGGGACAGATCAGCGAGAAGGGCAGCCGTGAGATTCACGAGGTGGAGTCGCTGGCAGTGGATCCCTCGAACCCGGCCATCGTTTATGTGGGCACGTGGCATCTGCCCTGGAAGACGAGCGACGGTGGCAAGAGCTGGCACAACATCAAGCAGGGCCTGATCGACGACTCGGATGTTTTCTCGATTATCCTGGATCCGGTCAAGCCGAGCACTGTGTTTCTGAGCGCGTGCAGCGGAATCTACAAGAGTGAAACCGCGGGCGTGCGGTTCCGCAAGATTGAAGGAATTCCCTCGACCGCGCGGCGAACGCGGGTTCTGAAGCAGGACCCGGCGAATCGCGCGATTGTGTACGCAGGAACCACCGAAGGTCTCTACAAAACCGAAAATGGCGGCAAGACTTTCAAGCGGCTCACCGGCCCTGACGTGATCGTGAACGATGTGTTCGTGGATCCGCGGGATTCGAACAACGTGCTGCTGGCCACCGATCGCGGTGGAGTGTTGGCGAGCAAGGACGCAGGGGCGAGCTTTGCCGCGTCGAACGAGGGAATCTCAGAACGCAAGGTGACGGCGCTGCTGGTGGACCGCGGGAATCCTGCAAAGCTGTATGCAGGCGTGGTCAACGACAAGAACTATGGCGGCGTGTTCGTCTCGACCAACGGCGGCGCTGCCTGGCAGCAGATCCCTGCAGGTCTCGATGGGCGCGACGTATTTGCGCTCGGGCAGACGAAAGATGGACTGGTGCTGGCCGGCACCAGTCACGGAATTTTCGCATTGGATCCGCCCGCCGTCGCCGATCCAGCAGCCGGCACTCCGAGCCCCGCTTTGACATGGGAGCCGCGAAACACAATCGCCAACACCATCATGAAAGTCTCCACCGAAACTCATTTGAGAACCAAGGTCAACGTGGAAAAGCAAGTGAAGGCTCCGGTCATCGAGTTGGAGAGCCGCGTGAACGCACTGGACGTCTCCAGTGATGTATGGCTCGCATCCACGGCGCTTGGGCTGCTGACCAGTCGCGACCAGGGCGCCAGTTGGCAGGGTGGCCCGGTGTTGGGAATGGGTGAGTATCTCTCGGTGACGGTGCATGGAGACCTGATGGCGGCGGCGTGGGCCGACGGTGCGGTGCTGTCAAAGGATGGCGGCAAGACGTGGTGGCCGATCGGACTTCCCACCATGTTGACGCGAATTCATCGAGTGGTTTTTGCTCCAGATGGAACATTGTGGCTGGGTGCGCGGGAAGGGGTCTACTTCTCGAAGGACCAGGGCAAGACCTGGCTGTGGATCGGGCGGCTTCCATTTCGCGACATAGACGACCTGGAATATGACGCGACGCTGAACAGGGTGTTGGTGAGTTCGCGGACCAACGACCAGGTGTACTCCATCGATCCCAAAACGATGACGTGGAAGTGGTGGCGCACGGGTTACCGCGTTGTCTTGATTCGCGTTGCGGGCGACCGGCTGGTGGCGGCCTCGCTCGATGACGGGGTGCTGGTGGAGCCGCCGGCAGCAACAGAAGGACGATAAAAGCAGGGGTTAGGGATTAGGAACTGGGGGCAGTTCTCATCGGGGCGAGGACATATTTCTGTATCATAGATGTATGAGCGTTGCGACCCTGGATTCCCGCGAACAGAGCTCCTTTCGGAGTCATGACCCAAGGCTGGAGCCGATTGCCGCCAAGGTGCTGGCGGGCGAGCGGCTGGACTTTGCCGATGGGCTGGCGCTCTACGGCTCATCGGACGTGCTGGCTGTAGGCTGGCTGGCCAACTACGTGCGCGAGCGAATGCACGGCGACATTACTTACTTCAATGTGAATCGCCACATCAACCCGACAAATGTTTGTGTCGCGGCGTGCAAGCTATGCGCGTTCGGCCGCAAGAAGGGTGACCCGGCCGGCTACACAATGGCGCTTGAAGAGGCCTGGGAAACCGCGGCCTCAGGCTACTCGGAGGCGGTGACGGAATTTCACATCGTCGGCGGCCTGCACCCGGATTTGCCGCTGGAATATTTTCTCGACCTGGTGCGCGGGCTCAAGGAACGGTTCCCCAAGGTTCACATCAAGGCTTTCACCATGGTGGAGGTGGCTTATCTCGCGCGGCGTGCCAAGCTCACCATCGAGCAGACGTTGGTGAAGTTGCGCGATGCGGGCGTGGACTCGATGCCGGGCGGCGGCGCGGAGATTTTCGCGGCGCGGGTTCGGTCGATTATCTGCGACCACAAGATTGACGGCGAGGAGTGGCTGGAGACGGCACGGCTGGCTCATAAGCTGGGATTCAAGTCCAACGCGACCATGCTCTACGGGCACATTGAAAATGATGCTGACCGCGTGGATCACCTGCTGAAGCTGCGTGCAGTGCAGGATGAGACGGGCGGTTTTCAGACCTTCATCCCGCTGGCGTTTCACCCGGAGAACACTGCGCTCGATCATTTGCCGGTGACGACGGGTCTAACCGATATTCGTCAAATTGCAGTGAGCCGATTGGTGCTGGATAATTTCCCGCACATCAAGGCGTACTGGCAGATGATGACGCCAAAGATTGCGCAGATCGCATTGCGGTTTGGCGCGGATGACCTGGATGGAACGGTAATCGAGGAGAAGATTTACCACGATGCCGGCGCGACTACGCCGCAGGGCATGACGCGCAAGGAACTGTGCCGTCTGATTACTGAGGCCGGCCGGGTTCCGGTGGAGCGGGATACGTTGTACCATGCGGTGACGCGTACTGAGGATAGCTTTACGGTTGCGGTTTAGAAAGCTGAGTTTCGACCTGGGTAGATAGAGCGAGTTCAGCACTTTTGACTCGGGTCCCTCTGCAAGAACGATCGCCGATTTGGAGAAAGAGGGTATTCAATGAACGCATTCGGTTCTGCCGCTGTATTCGGGGCATGTCTGGGCTTTCTATGGGGTATAGGATGCTCGCTTGCGGTCATGTATTCGATCTACCTGGCCGGCTATCGCAAGGCGATCAAGGAGTCTCTGGCGAAAGAGCAGCCGGTACGCTATCAGGAAGCGCTCAGGAAGATTGAAGGCAAGAAAGCACGGAAGCAGGCCGCGCGTCTGGCGAAGGCAGAAGCGACTACTGCCGAACCACAGAGCCGCCCTTTATAACAAAACTTACGTATTCCACCGCCGTGATGTCTTCCAGCGGATTGCCGGTCGAGCCGGATTCCCTCCACGACGCGGTAACGCGGATGGAGGATAGATTAAGGGTCTCATTGTAGAAAGCGCTAGTTCTGAGCAACGGCCACCGGGGCCTTTTGATTCGCAGTGAAGGTTGTCCACGGGCCGGCAATCATGTCATGCAGAATCGGCTTTTGCCATGCGAACTCAGGGTGCGCAGCTAGAAAAGGCTGGACCTTAAAGTCCTCGCCGCAGGGATGTCCGGCTCTGCCAATGAAGCTCAGCTTTGCGGCCATCTCCGAGTCCATCACCTTGCCAGAAACAGCTCCCGATGGAACAAAGGGCGGATCGCCCCAAACCTTTTCGCCGATCGGCGAGGTGTCTTCATGTCCGCAGAGGCTGCGCTTGCCGGCATCGATTTTGTGTTCGTAGCTGTCGTAGTGTTCTGACAGGTACGCTTCCGCGAGCGCTGCATCCAGCTTGCCGTAGTGCTCCTTCACAAATTGCTCGGCGCGAATATGGCGCGCATTCATTGAAGGCTCCGGATTGGTGGGATCGAATCCGACAGCATCGTCGCGTATGAGATCAGGATTGGCAGCAAAATTCGACGACACGAAGTAGCCGTCTTTCTTCTTTGTCAGCGGAGTGTGGCGCAAGCCGAGTTCGAGGTATCCGATTTCGCCTGTCTTGCGATCGCCGATGAGCCACGAATTTGCATAGCCGCCGTTGTTGCCCTTGCGCATGATGGCTGCGTACTCATCAATTGACGTAGCATACTGCATTGCCTTGCGCGAGCGGTCGAACTCCGGCGTTCCATTCACATCGAATCCTTTGGTCATCGGCAACGTGGTTTCTGTAATCATGAGTCCGCCTGCGTTCACGCCGAAGTCGTCCTGGCTGGTGATGATGCCCGGCGAGCCATCCATCAGCAAATGCTGTCCGCTCGCTGGCACGATATCGAAGACCGTGGTCCAGCGTTCGCCCTCTGCGTAAGAGGACCAGTTGCTGTGAGCGATCACGATCTTTCCATCCGCCGTTGCCGATCCGGTAGCGATCAACGCGCTGCACTTGCCAGGCGCTACGGCGGCGGGGGGATTCGGCTTTTTCTCTTGCGCATTCAGCACGGGCAGATAGTAGTCGCGCAGCTCAATCTCGCCGTTGAGCGCGACAACGTCCCACAGATCGAGCGTGGATCCCTGTGCGTGCAGGCCTGCGACGATTCCCTTCAGCTCGTCCTGATACTCGGCATCGACGTGCGGCCAAATCACATTCTTTGCGGCCTCACGGAAGAAGCTCCAGTCACGCTGGACGTTATGTGGCATCTCGACCTTATAGACGTTGACGTTGTCTTCAATTTCGCGCGCCAGCAGGTAGCCATGCTGGAAGCCCACCTGCTCCGGCGTGCCTTCCAGATGCACATACGTCCATCCGCCCTCGTTGAACTTGTTGCTGCCCTGCAGGCGGGCATCGGACGCCGCCAATGCCGGGATTGGGGCAGAAGTGGCTGCAATCAGAAGCAGGGCTGTGAGTCGCATGACGATGGCTCCTGGAAATGTGAATTTATGGGGAGACGCGAAAGAGGAAGCCGGTGTGCTCCGTTTCCCCGCCCGGATACTTGAGAGTGTACACGCGGTTGCCCTGCGCCAGAAAAGCGAATGGCAGAGCCGCACTCCATCCTTTCTGAAATCCTGAGCCACGATTCAAAGGGCCGCATTTTGCAATTCTCGCGAAATGCAGAGTTGGTACGACCCTCAAACCGACTTACTGCCGAATCACAGAGCCGCCCTTCATAACAAAACTTACGTGTTCAACCGCTGTGATGTCTTCCAGCGGATTGCCGGGGACGGCGACTACGTCAGCGTAATAGCCCGGCTTCAACTCGCCAATCTGGCCCTGCCAACCCAGCACTCTTGCACCTTCAATCATGTCGGCCTGAAGGACCGCGAGCGGCTTCATGCCGTAGCGCACCATCAGTTCCATCTCCACGGCTTGCGTCCCGTGCGGGAAGGGGCCAACGTCTGAACCCACAGCAAAAGGAATGCCGGCGGCGATCTGCTTTTTGAATTCGTTGATCTTGTAGTCGAGCATCTTGGCCTCAGTTGCGGCCTGGTCCTGTGACTCGCGATGGTGCGCAAAGTAGTCGAAGATGGCGAATGTGGGAATGGCGGGAATGTGCTTTTCGCGCATCAGCCTCATGGTCTCGTCGCTGAGTTGCGATGCGTGATCGATGGAGGCGACACCGGCCTGCGCGGCGTAGAGCGTGCCCGGTTCGCCCATGGCGTGCACGCCAACTGTCATGCCCAGGCGACGGGCTTCAGCAACGGCAGCAGACAGTTGCGCCGCTGTGTACTGGTATGGGGTGCGCAATGTACCGTCGATCATTTTGTCGGGGCCGGTCTCATAGATTTTTACGAAGCTGGAACCCTGCTTGTGCTGCTCGCGGATGACCTCGACAAGTTGATCGGCGGAGTTGGCGTAGTCGGCGTTAGAGAACACATGCTGTGCGGGGTTGAAGTCATTCGCGTCTTCGTGGCCACCCAGAATGTCGATGGCGTTGCCGCTGATGCGCAGGCGAGGGCCAGGGATCAGGCCCTGGTCGATGGCGTCGCGGATGGCGCTGTCGGCGGAGCCCGCGCCTTCGGTTCCCATGTCGCGCTCGGCGGTGAATCCGGCCATGAGATCAGCCTTGGCTGCGTGCTCGGCAAGGATGGTGCGCCAGGGCACTGATTCCTTGACTGTCTGCAGGTCTTCCGCGCCGGGGTGCAGGAAGAGATGAATGTGCGCGTCGATGAGGCCGGGTAGAAGAGTGGTGTCACCGAGGTCGATGATCTTCGCGCCCTGCGGATGTTCCACTGACTTTCCAACGGCGCGAATGCGTTCGCCTTCAACCAGGATTTCGCCGGGTTGGAGAACCACTCCTGTATCGACCTGGAGTAATCGGGCGGCGTGGAGGACGATGGGGGCCGAGGCCGGCTGCTGGGCGGCAGCGACGGCTGTGCCGAGAGCGATGCAGGGGCTGACAGCAAGGCAACAGAGACACTTAGCAAGTTTCGACATGCCTATGAATATAGCAATTTGGGAGCTGCTGGATCTGGATTTGCTGCGATGATATAATCAATGCATTGATTGATTGGAGAAGCCGATGAGCCGTCGAATCGATGCACACGTCGCGCGTACACAATTCGGGCAACTGATGGATCGCGCTGTCCGGGACAATGAGCGGTTTGTTGTTGATCGCCGCGGAGAGCCCGCAGTGGTTATTCTCAGCGTGCACGATTATCTGGAAAGCGTTCAGTCCGCGCCGGAGTGGCTGCGGCAAGCTTGGGCAGGAGCCAAAAAGAGGGGTCTGGATAAGCTGACGATGGAGGAGATCGACGGTGAAATCGGCGCATTCCGGCGGGAAAAGCAGGTTGCCGGAAAGTGATCCGCGTTGTACTGGACACGAACGTGATTGTATCGGCGCTGATCTCCCCATTCGGCAATGAATCTCTTGTTTTGCATGCTGAGCAATATGGCAAGATAACGCCGTGCCTCTCCCGAAAGATCACCGAGGAATACAAAGGTGTTTTGGCGCGGCCTAAATTCAGTTTTGCCCCCGATGAGATCGATGGATTGATTGGTCTGTTGCAAGCGAAGGGCTTGCTGTTCGAGCCACCTCCTGCGCCAGGGGCTTCTCCGGATCCAAAGGACGACGACTTCATTGCGTGCGCGCTTGCCGCCGATGCGGCATTTCTCGTGACGGGAAACATACGCCACTTTCCGGCTCATTCGTGTGGACAGACGAGGGTCGTATCAGCGCGGGAGTTGCTGGGCTATATTAGTACGCAGCAATCCCGGTGAGGTGCTGGCCGAGGATGAGTGTGTGAATGTCGTGGGTGCCCTCATAGGTCTTCACGGACTCCAGATTCATCATGTGGCGCATGATGGGGTAGTCCTCCGTAATTCCGTTTGCGCCCAGG
>DASRLI010000246.1:0-15501 GCA_035648535.1 Occallatibacter sp.
GGTGTATCCCCTGCCGGATGTTGAACCTACGTGGTGCGTGATTGCCACGCCGGAGGTGGGCGTTTCAACGCCGCAGGCCTTTCGCGACTGGGACGCGCTGTGCGCTAAGGAAGGTTTGACCCCGGAGGCAAGTGCCGGTAAACTGAATGAGTTGAGCCGCGCCTATGCCAGCGCCTTTGCGGGAGCGATCCCCAAGGGAGGGCAGGGAGCAGGCTCCTCCGGTGTCCTCTCTGTGGGAGAGGGCCTGGCCGGACCACAAGAGTCCGCGCTTGTCCGCACCGGGATCAGTAGCTGGATCCAGAACGACTTTGAACGGGTCGTGTTTCCCCAGCATCCTTCCCTTGCAGAAATCAAGCGTCTTCTTGCGGGCCCGGGCACTCCGGAGGCAGCCGGCAGTTCCTCGTCGTTAGTGGCTTCGCTGTCCGGGTCCGGTTCGGCGCTCTACGGGTTGTACCTGACCCGCGGAGATGCGGAAGCGGCTTGCGAACGTTTGCGGCCGGCCGGAGTTCGGAGCACTTTGACCCGCACCCTGCCGCGCTCAGCCTACTGGCGCGAAATGCTCATGCAATAAGTTCATTGACAGTTGTCCGTTCTGCAAGCGAAACTCGCGAACGGCTGCTCAAGTTGGGCGATCGTCTAATGGTAGGACAGTGCCCTTTGGAGGCACTTGTCCAGGTTCGAATCCTGGTCGCCCAGCCAGGTTTTGCAGGAGTTCTCAGTGGTCAGTTTTGGGCTAGCTCAAAGACCTTGACTGAAAACTGAGAACTGAATTCAGGGCCCGAAGAACAGCCAAAGCCAACCAGCTTGGAGGTAGTCGGAAAATGGATGCGGGAACATTGACTGCGACAGCGGAAGACAAGAAGCCTGAAGGTCAACGGGACGGCGCCGGCAAGGATTCCGCGCCGAAGGAGCCACAGCAGGGCGCTGCCAAGGATGCGAAACCGGCAGTCGAGCGCAAACGGACCCGCAACCTGAGCGAGGACAAGCGCTTCAAGCTCTTCAGCGGGACGGCTAACAAGCCGCTGGCCGAGGAGATCGGCCGCCACATCGGAGTTCCGGTGGGCGAAGTCAAGATTCAGCGCTTTGCCGATGGCGAAGTGTACTTCCAACTCCTCGAGAACGTGCGCGGAGTGGATGTGTTTGTGGTGCAGCCTACCTGCTATCCGGTGGACCAGCACCTGGTGGAGCTTTTGGTGATGATTGACGCGCTCAAGCGGGCCTCGGCGGCCAGGATCACGGTGGTGGTGCCCTACTACGGTTACGCCCGCCAGGATCGCAAAGACCGCCCCCGCGTGGCCATAAGCGCCAAGCTCATCGCCGACTTGCTGACCACGGCAGGCGCCAATCGCGCGCTTTTCGTTGACCTGCACGCCGCCCAGATTCAGGGCTTCTTCAACATTCCCGTCGACCACCTCTTCGCCAGCCCCGTCCTCGTCAGCTACTTTAACCAGCTCCAGCTGCCCAATCTGATTGTGGTTTCGCCTGACGCCGGCGGCGTGGAGCGGGCGCGGTTCTTTGCGCAGAAGATTAAAGCGCCGCTGGCCATTGTGGACAAGCGCCGCACGGACATGAACGTTGCCGAAGTGATGAACGTGGTGGGCGATGTGAACGGCAAGACCTGCCTCATCATCGACGACATCATCGACACAGCCGGCACGCTGGTGAAGACCGTTGATGCCCTTTACGCCGCGGGCGCGAATTCAGTTTACGCATGCGCCAGCCACGCCGTGCTATCAGGCCCGGCCATTGAGCGCATCGCCGCCTCGCGCCTGGAACAGTTGGTTGTCACCGACACGATTCCCCTGCGCGAAGCAGCACAGAAGTTGCCCAAGATTAAAGTGCTTTCGATCGCCGGCCTGCTGGGCGCGGCCATCGAGAGCATCCACATGGAGACCAGCGTAAGTTCGCTGTTCAACTAGGAGCAGCTTTTAGCTATCAGCTTTCAGCTTGTTTTTAGAGAGATTGGCCTTTGTAGTGAGCGAAGACAAGAACATGCGATGTACTTTGGGTTGAATCCAATGCATTGCGCAACAGGAATAAAGCAGCGAATAGCTGCTTCTCAACAAA
Source organism: Occallatibacter sp. (assembly GCA_035648535.1). Classification (GTDB taxonomy): domain Bacteria; phylum Acidobacteriota; class Terriglobia; order Terriglobales; family Acidobacteriaceae; genus Telmatobacter. The sequence goes on from DASRLI010000246.1 coordinate 2,068, forward strand.
GGGAGCGGGCGACTCAGTTCGCGCGAGTAGAACAAGCTGAAAGCTAGTAGCTGAAAGCTGAAAGCTGCTTTCCGTGCCCGATACAAGGAAACGAGAGACCGCAATGCCAGAAGTAGTCGTAGCCAAGGCCCGTGAGGGCAAGTTCAACAAGAACGCCGCGCGCCGCGTACGTGTCGCCGGCAAGATTCCTGCCGTGCTTTACGGCCCCGGACATGACCCGGTTGCCATCGAAGTGGAGCCCAAACAGATTTCCCGGATCCTGTTTTCAGAGACCGGCCACAACACCATCTTCGACGTGGAAATTTCCGGCCAGCCCGCGGCCAAAGCCATGATTGTCGACTGGCAGCGCGAGCCTATCAATGACCGACTGATCCACATCGACCTGAAGCGCATCGCGCTGGACAAGGTTCTCCGCGTGAAAGTGCGCGTCAAGTTGCTGGGCATTCCGGTGGGCGTGAAGACCTCCGGCGGCATTCTGGACCAGGTAATGCGCCAGGTGGAAATCGAGTGTCTGCCTGAGAACATTCCCAGCCATATCGATCTCGACGTGAGCGGGCTGGAGATGTATGGAGTTCTACGCGTCAGCGACCTGCCGCACTCGGACAAAGTCAAGTTTCTCAGTGCCGAGGATGCGACCGTAGCCCACGTGGTTTCGATTCGCGAAGAAGCGCCGACCGCAGCCGAGACTGAGGCAGCAGCGATTGCAGCGGCAACGGCCGCAACGGCCGCGGCTGAGCCCGAAGTTGCCAAGAAGGGCAAGGCCGAGCCTGAAGCCGGAGCCAAGAAGGCTGACGGCGGCGGGGCAAAGAAGTAAGCCTTGGCCGAAGAAAGCGGATACCGAGACCGGAAGAGCCCCTTCCTGATAGTGGGTTTGGGTAATCCCGGTCCGGAGTATCTGTGGACCCCGCACAACGCAGGGTTCATGGCCATTGACCGCTTCGCCCAGCAAGAAGGGGTTGTGGTCCAGAACCGGCGCTGCCGGGCCGTTACCGCAACCTGCCGAATCGCAGGGCGCGAGGTGGTCCTGGCCAAGCCGGAGACCTTTATGAACCTGAGCGGGATTGCAGTTGCCGCCCTGGTTCAGGAGTTTGAAGCGGACCCAGCAAAGGACCTGCTCGTGATTCACGACGAGTTGGACTTGACGCTGGGAACCTTCAAGATCAGGGAACGCGGTTCGCCGGCGGGGCACAACGGAGCCCGCAGCGTTACCGGCGCCCTGGGCAGTCAGGAGTGGTTGCGCCTGCGCATTGGCGTGGGGCTCGACTTACCACCTGAAGCACTTGCCGCCGGTGGCGGAAGGCGTCCAGGCAGGGATTATCTGCTGTCGCCCATGCGCAAGGCGGATTTGACGGTTCTTGACGAGGTGCTGGACAGGGTGGCAACCGCCACCAGACGCATTCTCGAGCAGGGACCGGCGGCCGCGATGAACGAGTTCAATCGGAAAGAAGAGAAAGACAGGGATCAGGGATCGGGGAACAGGGACCAGAAATAGGAACGGCTGCGAACCAGGATCTTTTGAACCGTGAATTGAGAGTTGAGGGCTGGAGCACCAAGGAGCTTCAGCGGAAAAGGAATACAGATGTCCCGTGTGTATGAGGTTATGTTTATCGTTCGGCCCGATGTGACCGAAGAGGATGCCGACAAGCTGATTGCCGGCTTCAGCGCAACCGTCACGGCTGGCGGCGGCGCGGTTAAGACTGTCGAGAAGATGGGCCGCCGCAAGCTCGCCTACATGGTGCGCAAGTTCAACGACGGAAACTACGTTCTGCTCACCATTGAGGCGGATGGCGCCGGAGTGCTTGAGCTAGAGCGCCGTCTGCGCGTAACCGAGCCGGTGATCAAGTTCATCACCGTCCGCATCGACGAAGAAGAGAAGCGCCTGGCCAAGGTGAAGGCCCTGCGCGGAGTTCGCCGCAAGGTGAGCTCGGAACCAGTTGCAGCGCCAGTTGCTGCGCCTGTGGCCGCGCCCGTAGCTGCTCCCGCGCCGGCAGAAGTTGCCGAAGCCCCGGCCGCCGTTTAACAGCGTTGTCGATAATCGCCGTTGCCTGCCCTTTCCAAATTGGGTAATAGGCATCGGCCCGATCCAGTGCTCCGCGGCGCCCCATGACGCCCACCGGAAGCGAAGAGAGTAAAGAGGAAACACTATGTCTGATGAGACTCAAGGAAAGGCGCCGGAAACAGGCGCATCTGCACCTCAGGCCGAATCCGGCTCAGCTCCGAGTTCCGGCCCGAGTTCGAGTTCGAGTTCGGGTTCAAGTTCGGGTTCGGGTTCGGGTTCGAGTTCGGGTTCGAGTTCAGGCCCCCGCCAAGGCGGCCGGCCTGGCGGCCCTGGCGGCCGTCCATCCGGTGGACCCGGCGGACGCGGCAAATTCTTCCGCCGCAAGAAGGTCTGCAAGTTCTGCACCGAGAAGATCGACGCGATCCCATACCGCGACGTAAGGCTGTTGCAAGGGTTTGTGGCCGAGCGCGGCAAGATTGTGCCGCGGCGGCTCACCGGCGTTTGCACCACGCACCAGCGCCGCCTGACCCGCGCCATCAAGCAGGCCCGGAACATCGCCCTGCTGCCATTTGCCACGCGGCACTAAAAACTTCGGCACGGCTGTCGCCAGTCCGCCACGGCTCGCTCCTGCGTAATGGGAAAAAGCCGCGATGGAACGAAATTGGCTGGCGACAAATGTTCCGATGCCGCTCTGAAATCTGCGCGGCGCGGTCGGATCTGAGCCGCTCTCGTCCAAAAGACAAGAGCGCCCCGGCGCCGCCGCCCGAGACACTGGAGAGATTCACATGGAAGTTATTCTGAAGGAAGACGTAGACAATCTGGGCCATCGCGGAGACGTGGTGAAGGTCGCAGAGGGCTACGGCCGCAACTTTCTGCTGCCGCGTAAGCTGGCGATGCAGGCTACCCCGGCCAACAAGGCCGTCATTGAGCAGATGAAGTCCTCTGCTGCCCGCCGCTCTGCCACCGAGAAGACCCAGGCCGAGGCATTGGTTGCCAAGCTGGAACCGATCGTGCTCAGCTTTACCCGCAAGTCAGGCGAAGCAGGCCACCTCTTCGGTTCGGTTACCTCGGCAGACATCGCCGCCGGGTTGGCCTCGAACGGCTTTGAGATCGATCGCCGCAAGATCCAGCTGCCCGAACCGCTCAAGAGCGTGGGCGACTTCAGCGTTGCCATCAAGCTGCACCGCGAAGTCACTGCGCAGGTCAAGGTGAAGGTTCAGGCCGAAGCTGGCGAAGCTCAAATTGCCGGCGAAGTTGCTGAAACAGCTGAGCCCGCCGCAGAAGAAGCTGCAGCCAAGTAAGCAAGACTCAAGCGGGCCCAACCCAGACACCCGCGCCGCCCTTCAGTCAACCGAGGGGCGGCGCGGGTGTCTCTTTGATTGCTTATCGGCGGAGGATTGGCTGGGTGAATGCCCTAAAAGAGTTTGCTCTCCGGAGCCCCGCCGCTGAGCACAATCAGTTTCTTGAGCGCCTTGGTCATTTTGTCCTGGAAGCCGGGCACCCCGTCTGCCTTGGTGAAGGAAAACAGCAGCCGGACACGGTTTGTGGGAACGCTTGAATCGACATTATTCATCTTGTCGTAGCAGGTTCTCGCTTTTGTGCCGCTCACCGAGACCAGCGTGACGCGCACAAGCTTGTCGCGCGTCTGGTGAGCATCGCTCGGATCGAACACATCCCACACAACATTGGTTGTGTTGAGCGCGTTCAAAAAAAGATCGCAATGGCCGGTTGGCTGTGTGATGGTCATGACATTTGAGGTCCAATTGAACGTGACCTCGATGTTGTCATTGATCCCGTCATCAGGGCTCAGCGTAAGAAGCGAACCGCGGATAAATTCAAAGAGCTCCGGCGCAGTCGGCTCGGGCTTGGGTTCAGACCGCTTGGGATGACTCGCGGTTTGAGCGGAACACGCGGGCAGAATTGCAATCAGTGCCGCGGCGCAGAGGCGTGCGAGTTGCGTCATGGGTTGCCTTCTCCTTTCCGATCTTTGCATCTATCCTCCCAGTTGCATCCAAAATATGCCGGGAATCCCACGCAGTAGAGAACCAATTCAATCGCGGTCCCGCGCCAGGTCGGCCGTTGATTCACTCTGCGTGCGGAGAGTATAACCCCGTCGTCGCCGCGTTCGAATCACCCACAAGTGCCAGTGGCCTGCTCCTGTCGGTGCGCAGCGTGGGAACGGCCGCCAACAGGCTGCGCGTATAAGCGTGCTCCGGAGCAGTCAGCAGTTTTTGGGAAGGCCCGGTCTCAACTACCTGCCCCGCCCGCATTACCGCCACGCGGCTTGCCACCTGACCCACTACAGCCAGGTCGTGAGAGATAAAAAGCATTGCCAGCCCATCCTGCCGTTGAAGGCCGCGCAGCAGGTCAAGCACCTGGGCCTGCACGGTCACGTCGAGCGCCGTCGTTGGCTCGTCGGCAATCAAAAGCCGTGGCCGGTTGATGAGCGCCATGGCGATGAGAATGCGCTGCCGCTGGCCGCCCGAAAACTGGTGAGGATAGTCGCCGTAGCGCTGCGCCGCGTCAGGAAGATCGACCGCATCCAGCGCCGCGATCGCTTTTCTCCTGGCCTCGCGCCCCGTCCAGGAGGGTGAGTGCGCCTCGGCTCCTTCCGCGACCTGGCGGCCAATTGGCATCACCGGATTCAGCGCCGTCATCGGCTCCTGGAAAATCATGGCAATCTCGCATCCACGCAACTTGCGCAGAACTCCCGCCGGCTGCCCAAGCAGATCGGTACCTCTCCACATAACCTGGCCCGTAACTTGTGCCGCTGGCCCTAGTAGTCCCAGGATCGCCAGCGCCGTAGCGCTTTTGCCCGACCCCGACTCACCCACCAGCCCCAGCACCTCGCCCTCGTCCACTTGCAGGCTGATGCCGCGCACCGCTTCGGTCGCTCCAAAGCGAATGCTCAGATTGTGGATGTGGAGGAGAGCGCCCATGCAGTCATCGTAGAGCATGGGCGCCTATGTCGCGGCGTGCGAAATCTCGCCATGAACCTTAGGCAGCATCCAGTTTTTGCAGCCCCGACGATGTCAGCTCGAATCGGTGCAGTCCCGGAGTTATCCCGTTTAACACCCTATAGATTGCAACAAACCCATTGCCCTGCGCGCGCGTTTGAATTAACTTCAAATACTATCGACTTTTCTCCACGGAGGCGGCGCAAATGCCACGAATTGTTCGCTGTTCCATCATTCAGGCTTCAAACGCCGTTCCCGCTACCGAGCCACTGGCGGTCCAGAAACAGGCCATGATCGAGAAGCACCTCGGCCTCATCCGGAAGGCGGCCGCCGAGGGTGCCCAGATCGTCTGCCTGCAGGAGATTTTCAATGGCCCCTACTTCTGCGCCGAACAATCCGTGAAATGGTACGAGACCACCGAGCCCGTTCCCGGCGGCTCCACCGTAATCCTGATGCAGGCGCTTGCGAAAGAACTGCGCATCGCCATGGTCGTGCCGGTTTACGAAGTGGAACAGGAAGGTATCTTCTACAACACCGCCGCGGTGATTCAGAACGACGGTAACTATCTGGGCAAGTATCGCAAGACTCACATTCCGCATGTTGCGCCTGGCTTCTGGGAGAAATTTTATTTCCGTCCCGGCAATATAGGTTATCCGGTCTTCGATTTGGGTTTCGCCAAAATCGGCGTCTATATCTGTTATGACCGGCACTTTCCCGAGGGCGCGCGCTGCCTGGGATTGAACGGCGCGGAGATTGTCTTTAATCCTTCGGCGACCGTGGCAGGCCTGAGCGAGTACTTGTGGAAACTGGAGCAGCCGGCCCACGCGGCAGCCAACGGCTACTTCATTGCAGCCATCAATCGCGTTGGCACTGAGCCGCCTTGGAACATCGGCGAGTTCTACGGGTCAAGCTACTTCGCCAACCCGCGCGGGCAGATCATTGCCCAGGCCTCGCGCGACAAAGACGAAGTACTGACCGCGGATTTGAATCTGGACGAGATTGCCGATGTGCGGCGCACCTGGCAGTTCTATCGCGATCGCCGGCCGGACCTGTATGGGCCGCTGGTCGCCTCATAGGCATCCGTGCATTTGTTGTAAGAAGTTTCACTGAACCAATTCTTGACCAATTCAAGAGAGGCTCTGAACCAAAGCACTTTTCCTTGAGGTCTCGATGAGTACCGCGATATTACCCGACGATCCGCAACTGCGCGAACGCTTCAGTGAGCTGAAGCCGCCGCTCGCGCCTCAGGCCGCAGTGATTGAGGCGGACCGCTGCCTCAATTGCTTCGACGCGCCCTGCACTTCAGCTTGTCCAACGCACATCGACGTGCCCGGCTTTATCAAGCGCATCGCATCGGGAAATATGCGCGGCTCTGCTGTGCGCATTCTCGACGCCAATATTCTTGGCTCCAGTTGCGCGCGCGTGTGTCCGGTCGACGTACTCTGCGAAGGTGCCTGCGTACTGCATCGCCAGAATCGCAAGCCGATTCAGATTGCACTTCTGCAGCGCCACGCCATGGACACTTTCCACGCCTCGGGCGCACAACTTTCGGCCGGACAGCCCGCATCGCACAAGCTGCGCGTGGCCTGCATCGGCGGCGGTCCTGCATCGCTGGCCTGCGCGGCGGAGCTTTGCCGCCAGGGCGCGCGAGCCACCATTATCGAACGGCGTCCACTGCCTGGAGGCCTGAACACCTACGGCGTGGCCGAGTACAAATTACGCGCTGCTGACAGCGTACGCGAGGTGGAGATGATTCGTCGCCTTGGCGTTGAGTTCCGCTTTGGCGTGAGCATTGAGTCAGCCGCCGACTTGGAAGCTCTCGAATCGGAGTTTGACTTCATTTTCCTCGGCCTTGGTCTCGGCGCGATGCAGCGACTCGGCATTCCCGGCGAGGACTCGAAGGGAGTGATGAGCGCGCTTGAGCTGATCGCCGCCTACAAGACAGGCCACATTCGCGAGATGCGCGGAACGGTGGTTGTGGTCGGCGCTGGAAATACCGCTATCGACGCCGCCAACGCCTCCCGCCGTCTTGGCGCGGAGACTGTCTATCTACTCTATCGCCGCGGCGAGAACGACATGTCAGCTTTCGACTTCGAGTACGAACACGCCAAGCAAGAGGGCGTACAGTTCCTTTGGCGCAGGCAGCCGCTCGCGATCCGCAGCGATGAGCACGGCCGCTTGTTACTGGATACAGTGCAGGTGCAGCAGGTCGACAAGACGCTGCTGACGATCCCCGATTCGCAGTTCACCATCGAGTGCGACGTCGTTGTGCCGGCCATCGGTCAGTCGCCGCTCGCACAGCTGATTCAGGAGTTGCGCGGCATTGAAGTGCGCGACGGACGCATCGTTGCAGATCTCGCCAACGGAGAAACCGGCAATCCACGCTACTATGCGGGCGGCGATTGCGTAAACGGCGGGCGCGAGGTGGTGGACGCGGTGGCCGGAGGCAAGCGCGCCGCCCTCGCGATTCTCAAGACTGCGGAGGTGGCCCATGCCTGACATTCGCATTCGTAATTTTGCCGGCAGCATCAACTCGCCCAATCCTTTCTGGCTTGCCTCAGCGCCGCCCACCAACTGCGGCGAACAGATCATGCGCGCCTTCGACGCGGGCTGGGGCGGAGCCGTGTGGAAGACCATCGGCGAACCGATCACCAATGTGAGTTCGCGTTACTCCGCCGCAGACTGGAACGGCCAGCGCATCATGGGCCTCAACAATATCGAGCTCATCAGCGACCGCAGCATCGAAGAAAACCTGCGCGAGATGACCGAGGTAAAAAAGCGCTTTCCGCAACACGCGGTGATTGCTTCGCTCATGGTCGCATCGAACCGCGAGACCTGGCACGACATTGTTGTGCGCGCCGAGGATGCAGGCGCAGACGGGCTCGAGCTCAACTTCGGCTGCCCTCACGGGATGAGCGAGCGCGGCATGGGCTCGGCTGTGGGCCAGGTGCCCGAGTACGCGCAGATGATTACGGAATGGGTGAAGGAAAAGGCGCGCACGCCGGTGCTGGTCAAGCTCACGCCCAACATCAGCGACATCCGCACGGTGGCGCGTGCAGCCAAACGTGGCGGGGCCGATGGGCTATCCGCGATCAACACCATCAACTCAATTACCGGCATCGATCTCGATACGCTCACGCCGCGGCCCAATGTGGACGGCAAGAGCTCGCATGGCGGCTACTGCGGCCCCGCGGTGAAACCCATCGCTCTCAACATGGTTCAGCAAATCATGTCTGATCCCGAAGCCGCACTGCCGCTCTCTGGCATCGGCGGCATTGGTTCGTGGCGCGACGCAGCGGAATTCATTCTGCTCGGCTGCGGCACCGTACAGGTTTGCACAGCCGTTATGCACTATGGCTATCGCATCGTTGAAGACATGGCCGAGGGCCTCGACAACTGGATGCGGACGAAAGGGTTCGCTACCATCGAGGACTTCCGCGGGCTCTCATTGAATCGGGTCACCGAATGGAAGCACCTCAACCTGAACTACAAAATCGTCGCGCACATCGACGAGCAGAAGTGCATTGGCTGCGACCTTTGCCACATTGCCTGCTGGGATGGCGCACACCAGTGCATTCATCTGGACCGCGTGTCGGGCCCGGTGAACGGCCACGTGGAATTGCATCCGATTCCGGCCGCACGTGAGGCCCAAAGCCGTGCGTCCATCGCGGAAACGCCAGTCTCGCGCAAGGAGCGCGAAGCGGCCGCGCAGGGTCCATATCCCACACCATTGGCGCGCATTCCGCGCGTGGACGAAACCGAATGCGTCGGCTGCAACCTCTGCTCCCTCGTGTGTCCTGTGGACCAGTGCATTACCATGGTCCGTGTTGACACCGGCCTGCCACCAGAGACCTGGGATGAACGTACGCGCGGCACTTCCTGCGCTGCTCAACCTCAATCCTGAACCCGAACGATTTCTTGAAATCAGGAAAAGGGATTCAAGATCATGTCCACTGTACTTATTCAAAACGGAACTATCGTCAACGCCGATTCAACAGTGAATGCCGACCTGCTGATTGACGGCTCGACCATCAAGGAGATTCGCGCCGGCATTCCTGCAAGCTCTGCGGATAAAGTTGTCGATGCGCGCGGCCTGCTGCTGCTGCCCGGCGGCATCGACGCGCACACACACCTCGATATGCCCTTCGGCGGATCGCAATCCGCCGACGATTTCTTGACCGGCACGCGTGCCGCGGCGATCGGCGGGACGACAACGATTGTCGATTTTGCCATTCAGGCGCGGGGCACCAAGATGCGCGATGCGCTCGATACATGGTGGAAGAAGGCCGAAGGCAAAGCCTGCATCGATTACGGCCTGCACATGATCGTCACCGACCTTGGCGACGCCGGCCTCGAAGACATGGACGACCTGGTGCGCGAAGGCGTGGCCAGCTTCAAGCTTTTCATGGCGTATCCCAACGTGCTCATGGTCGACGATGCCACTATCTTCAAGGCCCTGCGCCAGACCGCGAAGAACGGCGCGCTCATCTGCATGCACGCGGAAAACGGTTCTGTCATCGACGTCATCGTGCAGCAGGCGCTGGCCGAGGGCAAAACCGCGCCCATCTATCATCACCTCACGCGGCCCACGAAGGCCGAGGCAGAAGCCGTGCATCGCTCCATCGCCATGGCGGAGATGGCCGGCGTGCCGATCTACATTGTGCACCTCTCCAGTGAAGACGCGCTTAACCAGGTCCGCCAAGCACGCGACCGCGGCCTGCCTGCCTTTGCAGAAACCTGTCCACAGTATCTGTTGCTCTCGCTCGAGGACGTTGCTGACAAAGGCTGGGAGGGCGCGAAGTACGTTTTCACGCCGCCGCTGCGCGAACGCCGCAACCAGCCAAAGCTTTGGGAGGGCCTGCGCAAAGACAATTTGCAGGTGGTTTCGACCGATCATTGTCCGTTCTGCTTCGCCGATCAAAAGGCACTGGGCAAGGACGACTTCACCAAGATTCCGAACGGCGGACCCGGCATTGAGAACCGCCTGCAGCTTCTCCATCATCACGGCGTGGGCAAGGGAAATTTTTCACTCAACCGGTTTGTGGAGCTGGTTTCGACAGCGCCGGCGCGCATCTTCGGCATGTATCCAAAGAAGGGCGTGCTCGCCGTGGGCAGCGACGCTGACCTGGTGCTTTGGGATCCGAACGAAGAACACACCATCTCTGCCGCCACCCATCACATGCGCGTTGACTATTCCATGTTTGAGGGCTTTCATGTGCGCGGCAATGCACGCGATGTCTATTCCCGTGGCGAGCTGATCGTCTCCGGCGGCAAGTTTATCGGCAAGCCGGGCCGTGGCAACTATCTGCGCCGCGAGGCACGCGGAGGCGCGTGGAAGTAAATCAATTGCAGTACCGCATGTCCAATTCTGATTGAAGAACCACGACCACGGAGGAGGTCCCGTGAGCGCCAACGATCCGTCTCTTTCGAATCGCGACTTATCCCCAACCACGCCGGCTCAGCGCACATGGGGCTTCTACAACTACACTGCGCTGTGGTTCTCCATGTGCATGGAGATCACCACCTACCAGCTTGCCTCATCGCTCATCGCCAAGGGCATGGACTGGAAGCAGGCCATCGGCACAGTGTTGCTTGGCAATCTCATCGTGCTCGTCCCTATGCTGCTCAACGCGCATGCGGGAGCCAAATACGGAATTCCCTTCCCGGTTTTTATTCGCGCACCGTTCGGCGTGCGTGGCGCCAACCTGGCCGCGATTTTGCGCGCCGTTGTGGCCTGTGGATGGTTCGGCATTCAATCATGGATCGGAGGAACCGCGATCCATGCCATGCTCGCAGTTATCTGGCCCGCAGCCGCCGGCAGCAACGGCGTGCTCTGGGCCTGCTTCCTTGGCTTCTGGCTGCTCAACATGGTGGTCGTCTGGCGGGGAGTTGAATCGATCCGCCGCCTGCAAGCCTTCGGCGCGCCTTTCATGTTCGTGATGGCCGCAGCGCTGCTGATATGGGTACGTATGAAGGCGGGCAGTTTTGGTTCCATGCTCTCGGCACCCAGCAAGTTCCACTCGACCGGAGAATTTCTTGCCGTCTTCTTCCCTTCGCTCACTGCCATGGTCGGCTACTGGGCAACGCTCGCGCTGAACATTCCCGACCTCACGCGCTACTCGAAATCGCAGAGTGCGCAATCGTGGGGCCAGGCGTTCGGTCTGCCGGTGGCCATGGTGCTTTACACATTTGTGGGCATCTCCGTGACCTCGGCGTCAGAGGTTCTGTTCGGTCATCCCATCTGGAATCCGATCTTACTGATTGGCGCCTTCCATCAGCCCGTTGTGGCCTTCATCGCGTTGATTGCGATTCTGATTGCTACGCTCAACGTGAACATCGGGGCGAATGTCGTCTCGCCCTCGAATGATTTCTCGAACCTCTATCCGCGGCTCATCAGCTTTCGCACCGGCGGCCTCATCACTGGCTTTCTGGGTCTGGCCATGTGTCCGTGGAAACTCTTGGCCACACCGGATGCTTATATTTTCGGCTGGCTCGTGGGCTACTCCGGGCTGCTTGGTCCCGTGGCCGGCATCATGGTCTCGGATTACTTCCTGATCCGCAAGACCGAACTTGACGTGAACTCGCTCTATCACCGCGAGGGCGTGTACTACTACACCAAGGGCGTCAATCCGCGTGCCATTGCGGCACTGGTGCTGGGCGTGACTATCGCGCTGATCGGCCTGGTCTTCGAACCGCTGCATTTTCTCTATGATTACGCGTGGTTCGTGGGATTCTTTACTGCGGGCATTGTTTATGTAACGCTGATGAAGGTGGTTGCACCGGCAGCGTTTCCGGAGCGCGCGGAAGAGGTCGCCTGATCGCAGGAATAAGAACCCCTCGCGTTGGTAGTCAAAGAGCTAGTAGCTAGAAGCTAAAAGCTGTCTCACGCTTCCACCAGCGCATCCGCAATTGCCAATTGCTCATCCAACGCAGCGATTCCAATATCCAGCTCTTCCTTGGTGATAATCAGCGGAGGCGCGATGACGAAGTGGCTGATCCACGCCTGAATGGCTACACCCTGTGCCATCATCTTTGCGGCGATCTGGTCCACAACCAGCGGCTTGCCCTCTACCTTATCGCGCATGGTATTGAAGAGCTGTTTGGTCTCGCGGTTCTTCACAATCTCGACAGCAAAGAAGAGACCAAGGCCGCGCACGTCGCCCACTGAAGGATGCTTCGCCTTCAGCACTTCAAGCTTCGCGCGTACATATGGCTCCAGTTCCGCGGCGCGCTCTACGAGCTTGAGTCGCTGCATCTCCTCGATGGTGGCCACTGCCGGCCCCAGCGTGAGTGGATGCGCCTCGTAGGTGTGGCCGTGCGCGAAGTAATGTTCCTCGAAGTACTCCGCTACCTTGGCCGTTGTGGCGCATACGCCGAGCGGCACATACGCGGATGTGAGGCCCTTGGCGGTAACGAGGATGTCGGGCTTCACACCCCAGTGGTCAATGGCAAACCACTTGCCGGTTCGGCCCCATCCGGCCATCACTTCGTCGTCGATGAGCAGCACGCCGTGGCGGTCGCAGATCTCGCGGAGGCGTGGAAAATACTCAGGTGGCGGAACGAGTACGCCGTTGGTGCCCACCACGGGCTCGACAATAATGGCGGCCACGTCGCTCTCGTTGCGGATCATATGCTCGATGTAGTCGGCGCAGGCGATGTTGCAGCCGGGATAGGTGTGCTTGATGGGGCAGTCGTAGCAGTTGGTCTCCGGCGCAAACACAACGCCTCCGCCTTTGCCTGCGGGCTCCATGGCCCAGCGGCGCGGATCGCCGGTGGCGGCGATGGAGCCCATAGTGGAACCATGATAAGAACGGTAGCGGGAGATGATCTTGGTCTTCCCGGTGACCATTCGCGCAATCTTGAAGGCCGCTTCATTGGCCTCGGTGCCGCTGGTGGCAAAGAAGAATTTGTTGATGCCCTCGGGCAGAACTTCCAGCAGCTTCTCGCTCAGCCTCGCGCGCGACTCAGTGGCATAGCCCGGCGTCACATAGGCGAGCTGCCTGGCCTGTTCCGCAATCGACTCCACCACGCGCGAATTCTTGTGGCCCAAGTTCACACACATCAGCTGTGCCGAGAAATCGAGGTAGCGGCGCCCCGCACCGTCAGTGAACCAGCAGCCTTCAGCATCGGCAATATGGAGCGGCTTCCAGCTCTTCTGGAAGCGCCAGGTGCCAAAGTTGTTCTGCCGCGTGATGGTGGAAATTTGCTCGGAGGTAAGTTTCTTTGACGGAGAAGTATCGCTCATTGTCGCTTGCCCTCTCAGGAGGATGTTACACATCCTATCACCGCAATCCCACACCTGAATGGGGCACGTACCCGGCGGGTAAAGAGCGCGCAGAGGCATTAGTAGAAGTCATGCGAGCGCACTTCAGCATGGGAGATGTCGAGGGGGATGATTTTACGCGCTTTCACATGGATGACGCCATCCTGAATCTGGAGTTGTCCGTCGATGCGCAGAATGCGGCTGCGGGTGACCAC
>DASRLI010000247.1:0-24975 GCA_035648535.1 Occallatibacter sp.
TGCGGACCACTGTTCGCATTAGTATCGCAACGCCGGTTGTGGTTCGGATGCCAGATGGAAGAGCGATTGCCGGGGAGACAATCAACCTGTCGAGCGGTGGGACCAGCATCCGGTTCAACGAGTCGTTGGGACTCGCACCCCAATCCACGCTACGCCTGGATTTTCCTTCCCCGGCCGCAGGCACCGAACTGCCCGCTACAGTTGTTTCTTCGGAAGGATCGGTGTTGAGAGTGCGCTTCGAGGCACTATCGATTTTCCAAGAGGAAGTGTTGACCCTTGTGCTTTATTCACGCGCGGACTCGTGGTTAGGCTGGGGCGAGTCGCGCGAGAGCGACAATGTTCTGCACAGTCTCGGCCGGATCTTCCAGATATCGATGCATGGCCTGGCCTCGACATTCCGGAGCCTGTTTACCAGAGAAGACAATCCGACGAGAAAACCCCCGTCGCTTTCGATTGCCAGTCCGCTCGTGATATTTGCATTGGCCGCATCTCTTTTGGGTGGCGTTCAATGCATGCGTGCTCAGACCCATGCCCCGGCGCAGGTGCCCGCTGCGGCACAGCAAGCAGCGACGAGCGACAAGAACGTTGCCGTTACGCCGGGGCACTATCAGGACTCGTTCACTCTGAACGACGCGGGCTCGCCACAAATTGAACTACATGGCATCGACAGCATGCACAACATCTATTTCACGCTGCCAGAGACGCATGTTGTTCGGGACGCCAAGATTCACGTCTACTACGCCTTTTCTCCGAGCCTGTTGCCGCAACTCAGCCACATCAAGCTGATTCTGAATGGAACGCTGTTCGCTACGATCCAGCCGACGCCAGGGCAAGTGGGCGGCTCGGACAGCCGGGACGCGGAGGCGGAGTTCGCGATTCCGACGGACCTGCTCGTACACAACAACACATTGACCATCGAGTTCATCGGCCACTACACCGTGATCTGTGAGGATCCTGCGAATACGACATTGTGGGCACGGCTCCACCGCAACACCTTTCTCGATTTTCGCGGTGACTTGCTGCCGCTGGCTGACGATCTGAAGCAGCTGCCAATGCCGTTTATGGACCCGGCGGTCATTCAACCGTTGAGCATCCCGGTGGTATTTGCCACGCAGCCATCCTTGAAGGCGATTCAAGCCGCGGGTGTGGTTACCAGTTACTTTGGGCTGATCTCAGAGGCGAGGCCGGTGCGTTTTCCGGTTCACATTGGCGCCATTCCGCAGGGCAACGCAATTGTTATTGCGGACAGTCCGGGGAATTTGCCCGCGGGCCTGGGCCTGTCTGCCGTCAATGGTCCCACGGTGGCGATGCGCACCAACCCCAACGACCCCTACAGCAAAGTTTTGATCGTGACCGGCGGCGACGCTGAACAAATGTTGTTGGCGGCACAGGCCGTGGCCCTGCGCAGCGACATGCTTACAGGTGGGCAGGCGAGCATCGACACTCTCCGGCTGCCCCGTAAGCAACTGCCCGATGGAGCTCCGCGCTGGGCTCGAACCGACCAGACGATCGCGCTTTGGGATTACGCTTCATCGGAACAACTGCAGGGGGATGGAACGGCGCCGCTCAATGTTTACTTTCGCATTCCGCCCGACATTTTCTATCCGGACCGGCCCAATGCATTGCTGAAGCTGATGTACCGCTACAATTCGATTCCGATCGGGCCCATTTCAAGCATGCAGGTGCGGATCAACAATGCCTTTCTGGACTCCGTCCCGCTGATTCCCGGACAGGAGAACTCGCGCAGGACGGAGAAGGATGTTCCGGTGCCGGTGGTGAATCTGCGGCCGTTCTCCAACTCTCTTTCGTTCGATTTCACGTTCCAGTTGCTGAAACCGGGAGGCTGCGAGAACACGACGCCAATCAACATCCAGGGCGCCATTCTGAGCGATTCCTACCTGGATCTCCGCGGCTATCCGCACTACGCGCCACTGCCCAACCTGGAGATTTTTGCGAATGCGGGTTTCCCGTTTACGCGCGTTGCAGACTTGAGTGAGACAACGGTGGTGCTTCCGTCTACGCCCACCGTTCAGGAAATCGAGACCTTCGTCACGCTGATGGGGCATTTTGGCCGGCAGACTGGTTTTCCGGCGTTGCGCGTTACTGTGGCCGGCCCCGATGCCCTGCGCAATGGCGCCGGCACTGATTTTCTGATCCTGGGTACGGGTGACGACCAGCCGGGGTTCGAGAAGCTGGCGAATAACCTTCCGGTTGCCCTGCGTAGCGGCCAGATCCAGGTGCGCGATACGCAGGGATTTTTCGCACCGGTTTTGCATCATGCGTGGTGGAAGCTGCGATCCGAAGAACACACCGAGTCCGGCGACCTGAGCGCTTCCGGCACGCCCGACGCAATAATCGAAGGAATCGAGTCACCGTTTGATCCTGGAGCCAATCGCAGTGTCGTTGCCATCCACCTCAGAGACGCAAGCACTGTTGAGCCGTTCTTGGACACCTTCTTGAAGGTGCAACAGGCCAGCGACATCTCGGGTTCGGTTTCGGTTCTGCATGGGACCCAGTTTCAATCCTTCCGGATAGGCAAGAACGTCTATCATGTGGGGGTAGTGCCATGGTGGACGTGGCTTGAATTGTGGCTCAGCCTAAAGCCGTGGCTGGCGGCGGTCATAGTCGTAATTCTGGCGTTCCTAGTGGCCATTTGGACGAGACAATGGCTGCGCGTCAGGGCCAGGGCGCGGTTGAAGATGATTGAAGAATAGAAGTCATTGAGTGAGTGAGCAGAGCCGCTGAGGAAGGCGGCAGGCAGCTCTTCACTGGGGACGAGCTGCCTGGGAAGTGCCGCGTGGGTCAGGTAGTCAATGCTTCTTTATAGAGAGTGGCTGAACCCGGGTTTGTTGCCGGCTATAGAAATCGGCAAGCCACCGCAACCCCCTATTGGAGAACTGCAGCGATGGGCTATCGAATGTCCATGCCCGGGAAACGCTTATTAGCGATCCTGCTTTTGTGGGTGCTCTTTGCCGCAGGCGGGTGTAGGAAGAGTTCGTGGTCGCTCTGGGACTCCTATTCGGCGCAGTTTATCGATTCACAGGGCAGGGTGTTCGACCACAGGGGAGATCAGCACACTACATCCGAAGGTCAGGCGTACGCCTTGTTCTTTGCGCTGACCGCCAATGATCGGCCGCATTTCGATCGAGTGCTGACGTGGACACAGGTAAACCTGGCTTGCGGCGATCTTCAGGCTCATTTGCCGGCCTGGCTCTGGGGAAGAGACAAAGACGGCGGATGGAGGACGCTGGATCCTAACTCAGCGTCAGACGCCGATGTTTGGATGGCCTACACGCTGGTAGAGGCCGGCCGCCTGTGGCGGGTTCCCACTTATTCAGATTTGGGCCGGAAGATGCTTGCGCAGATCGCCAGGAGCGAAGTAGCCGACCTTCCCGGTTTCGGCCCGATGCTGTTACCCGGCCCTGCCGGGTTCCAACACGAAAAGACCTGGACGCTGAATCCAAGCTACCTTCCCGTTTTTCTATTCGAGCGTCTGGCCGCAGTGGACCCAGCCGGCCCATGGCGGCAAATCGCGCGCAACATTCCGCGCATGCTCGAGCAGAGCGCCCGCCATGGATATGCCATGGACTGGGTGGAGTATTTTCCCGGCGATGGTTTTTATCCGGCAACCCGGCAGACGGTCGGTAGCAGGGGTACCGATGGCCCAGGAGGCAGCTACGACGCAATCCGTGTCTACTTGTGGGCGGGCATGCTGGATGGAAGAGGCAAGGTACGCACGGAGATAGTCAATTCTGTTGCGGCGATGAACGCATACCTTGGCACCCACGATGCGCCTCCTGAAAAGGTCAGTGACCAGGGAATCCCATTGGCGCAAGATGGACCGGTGGGATTTTCGGCCGCAGTGCTGCCTTATCTGAAGGCATTTCCCGACCGCTCCCAAATCAGCGCGCATCAAATGATTCGTATGAGTCTGATGCGCGATCAATCGACGGGATTGTACGGGAAGGGATTAACATATTACGACCAGAATCTCGCGCTGTTCGCAACGGGTTTTCTGGATGGGCGATTCCGGTTCGGTCCCGGGGGCGAACTGAACGTAGGATGGATGCGCCTATGAGGGCTGGCTGCGGGGCGTGGAATGGGGCTTCGATTATAGCGGGCTGCCTACTGCTGGCGGTCCAGTTGAGTCTCGCCCAGACCAAAAAGCCTGAAAGCACTATCGAGGCCACACGCATCGTTCTTATCGAAAAAGCTCGCGCCCTTGACGTGCGCGGAAGGCCGGATATGGCCGTTCAACTGTGGCAGCAGATTCTTCTTTCCGATCCTGACAACACTGAGGCTCTGGCGGGTGTGGCCAAGGACTTCAAGTTGATGGGTGCCGCGGACAAATCAAATCAAGCACTGGCTCGTCTGCGAAAGGTCAGTCCGAGCGATCCGAACATCTCCAGAATCGAGGGGCTGAGCAGCGCGCACACTGAGAGCGATGAGCTGCGCCATGCGGGTGAGTTGGCCGGGCAGGGCAAACCCGACGATGCCATGCGCATCTATCGGCAGGTGTATGGCGATCATCCCCCTGACGGAGAGATCGCGATGGCCTACTACCAGACCCTGTATGCAACAGCCACTGGCAAGGCCGCGGCAATCGCAGGGATGAGATTCCTCGCAGGACGCAACCCGGCTGATCAACGATTTGCCATCGGACTTGGAGTTCTGCTTACCTATGACGCGAAAACGCGAGCCGAAGGCATCCGTATTCTCAAGGCGCATCCCAAAGATTCCGGGGCGCAGGCTGCGTTGCGCCAAGCGCTGATTTGGAATTCGGCCAATCCAGCCTCGGCGACAGAGATCCGCCAATACTTGAAGGATCATCCACAGGACACGGAACTCGCCAGAAACCTCAAGGAGAATGAATCGAAGCTCGCGAAGATCAACTCAGGCATTGCCAGAACCGCAGCCGAACGCGCGGCCTTTGCCGCGCTCAACGCGCATCACCTTGATGAGGCGCAGGCGCGGTTTGCAGATTTACTGCAGAAGGATCCGAACAACGGGCGTCTGGCGGCCGGCATGGGATTTTTGCGCATGCAGCAGAAGGACTTTGGCGGCGCCATCAGCTATCTGACGCAGGCAGAACAGAACGGCTATAAGGAAAGAACAGTTGAAGACGCGCTGGCGACATCGCGATTCTGGAACGTTATGGCTGAGGCGACGCAAGCCTTTGACGAGAATCAACTCGACGTGGCCGCAGCCAGGTACAACGCAGCTTTGGTCCTGAATCCCAGCAGCCCAGAGGCACTGCATGGATTGGCCGGCCTGCTGATCAAACAGAAGCAATACTCGGCAGCCGCCGGGGTATACGAACAACTGATCAAGGTTCAACCAGCCAACGTTGACGGTTGGCGCGGGCTGTTTCTGGCTTACGCGCAAGCTGATCAGAACGACAAGGCGCTTGCCACCTCGGCTCGATTTCCAGCGTCGGTGAAGAGTGAACTGGCCAGGGATCCTGAGTATCTGCGTACCCTGGCGAGCATTTATCAGGCCCAGGGCCGCAGCGAAGATGCCCAGCGAGTGCTCGCAGTGGCCCTGTCATTGCCTTTTCCCGAAAGCGGGACTAGCCTCAAGGCGGACACGAAGCTGCAATTCGCCGGAATTTTGATGGATGCCAGGCGGTACGACGAGGCCGCGGCACTGTATGTGCAAATACTCACCGACAATCCCAGCAGCGCCTCAGCGTGGATGGGACTGGTGAGTGCGCATCACAACCTGGGACAGGATACTCAGGCCATTGCCGACGTTCAGAAGATGCCGGCGGCCACTTACGAATCCGCGCTGGCTGATTCGGGATTTCTGTCGGTGATGAGCGCGATCTATCAGCAGGCTAATCAGTATGAGGTAGCACAGGGGCTTCTGGAGCGCTCGGCCAAGCTGCAGATTGCGGCAGGGATCCAGCCCAGCGTCGCGCTTCAGTTGCAATTGGCGGCTATCTACCTGTTACGCAACAACACGGTTCAGGCTTATGGCATTTACAACCAGGTGCTCAAGGACCACCCGAACCGCGCCGAAGCGTGGAAGGGCCTGATTTCAATGTTGCTCGCAACCAACCGCAACTCGGAGGCGATGCAGGAGATTGCGCAGATTCCGGCGTCGACGCGCAAGCAGCTTGAAGGCGACGTTGAGTTTGTGCAGAGCGAGGCGAGTGTTTACGCTGCCAGCGGCGATATTCCCCACGCCGTGGAATACATCAATCGCGTGCAGGCATACTACGCAAGACTCAAGATCCAGCCGCCCGCGAACATCGAGGTTCAGAACGCATGGCTCCTGTACAACACCGGAGACGACCGCGCTCTGTATCTCGCGCTGATGGACTTGGGGCGACGTAACGATCTTTCCGTGGCGCAGAAAGAGATGGTCGAGAACATCTGGGCCAATTGGAGCGTTCACCGCGCCGGAGCCGCGATGGACAACGGCAATGTCCGGCATGCGGTCGATATCCTTGACGCTGCATCGCAGGCATTCCCTGACAATTTGTCCGTTCGCAAGGCTGTGGCCGGCGGATATGCGCTGGTTGGCCGTGCGAAGGAGTCGCTGAATCTGTTTAAGAGCATTCCAATGCAGGACGCGACTTCGGGCGACTTTCAAGGTGCCATTGGAGCGGCGCTCCAGGCCAACGACAAGATGCAGGCCGAGTTGTGGCTGCGCCAGGCACTCGAACGCTATCCGCACGATCCGGCAATTCTGTCGCTCGCCGCCCGCTACGAACAGGCTCGCGGCGACAATCAGCGAGCTGCCGAATACTGGCGCGCCGCGCTGGCGGCGATGCCGGTTACGACTCCTGCAGACAAGCTCGCCCACGAACTTGCCTATCCCGAGCAAGATTTGAAAGCTCATCGCGCAGTTACGGCAGCCGACCTGCAGCACTTGCTTGACCCCGACTATGAGCCCTCTGCAAAGACAGTCAAGGTGCCGTCGCAGCCTCCATACGGGTCAGATCCCTACAATGGCTCTGCCCCGGTTGTGTTGACGGAGCCACAGTCCTCTTCCCAGTCTTCGCAACAACAGTCGCAGGCTCCGACAGGGAGCAATGCTTCTTCCACAAGCGAGGGCCAGTCACCCGCCGCGCCGGATTCCAATCCCGCGGTCAGAGTGATTCCAACTTCGCCTCCGCCGAACCCGCAGCTCTTTCACCAACAGAGCGCTATACATCTTAAAATAGGCAATTCAGTCTCGAGCCAACCTGATGACGACGGACTGGTAGTGCTGGACGCAATTTATCGCCCCGGCGTTTCTGGGCAGCGAGCAACGATCGCGACCCTTCAGCCTGCTTATGGGGGCACCGGGAACGAATGGAATGGGGCGGCTTCGGCGGAGATGCAGCAAGCGCAGTTTTCGCAAGAGGTAGATAGCCCGTCCGTGCCTATCTCGGCGAATGCGCCCCATTCAATGGCTTCCGATGCCTGGAAGGGGTTGATCTTCTCGCTCGTGGCCGACAAGCGCAACGCCGAGGCGCTCCAGACACTGGCAAAGATTCCGCCGGACGTGCGCAGACAACTCGAAGCCGACATCGAATTTGTACAGGAAATTGCAAGCCTCTATGTAGCAGTGGGCGATTCTGCGCGAGCCACGCAATATCTCAACCGGGTGGAGAACTTCTATCGCCTGCACGGGAAAGCAGCGCCAGCTCAGAATCTTCGGCCGTCACAAGGTTTGTCACCCTTCCCGGGATCGCAGGATTCCAATCCGGCGCCCGGACTAAAAATTGCGTCGCAGACCATGGACAGCAGGGCTGCCCAGGTGCAGGCTCTCTTTGCGCAAGAGACCGACAGTCAGCTAACGCAGGACACAGCGTCGGTTGTGCATGTGTTGCGGAACGCACCGGTCAGCCCAGCGGTCAACCAGGCCACGCCAACTGATCATGGCGCGCGTTCCTCAGGCGCGGGGCAGTACGCGGTGGCGCAGTACACGCCCTCTGCCCAGGAGGCGGCGACGGGCGCATATTCCATACCGAAACAGCAGGCTGCACCGCCCAAGAAACCAGCGGCTTCAACTCTGCCAGCCGATTCGCACGTGAAGAGGCCCAAGAAGACCATGCGTGCTAGGCCGCGGACCAATTCTCAGCCGGCGAACTCCGCACAAACTAACACTGAGCAGAGCAATCCGACTCAGGGCAACAGTTCTACATCGAGCAGCGCCCCGGCATTGCCTCCCGCGCCTTCGGCTGGAAACTCGCAACAGTCCGAGGCTCCTTCCAACGTTCAGGCTGAGCCCACTGCACCGGCTTCAAGTGGTGCGGGGCTCTCGGACCAGGAACTCGAGCAGCGCAACCTTCCACCACTGCGCGGACCATGGGTGCGTGTGCAGCGCGATGCAAGGCGCACGAGCCCGCGCGAAGAAGCGGAGTTGCAGTTGCGCTCAATCGAGAGTGGGTACAGTGGTTGGCTCGGAGGCAGCGGTCTCATCAACTACCGAAGCGGCGCCCTCGGCTTTGATCATCTTGCAGCACTTGAAGCCCCGTTTGAGGGATCGACGCCGCTGGGCGGCCACGCGCGGTTCACCATCATTGCCAGGCCGGTGTTTCTTGACTCGGGTCAGGCCGACGGCAGCAGTATGATCTCCATTCTGCAGTCGACCACGGCGGGGACTGTACGGACCTCGATCCCGGAACCGATCGGAACCCTGACCAACACGGCCGCCACGCCACCGCCGCAGCAAAACGCTGTGGGAACTGGAGGTGAGGTCCAGTTGGCATTTCCACATCTGGCGATAGCGGGCGGATATACCCCGGCCGGATTCCTGGTGGCCACCTTCACCGCGCGCGGCACGTGGAGACCCGGCAACGGACCGCTGACCTTAAGCTTTGTTCGCGACTCTGAAAAAGACAGCCAACTTTCGTATGCGGGACTTCGCGATCCTGCCGGGAACACACTCGGGCACCTGGGACAGATATGGGGCGGAGTGGTTTATAACCAGGGCAATGTTCAATTCGCGCGAGGCGATGCGCATTCAGGGTTCTACGTTAACGTGGGAGGCCAGTACCTTACCGGTTCCAACGTGAAGAACAATTCCCGTGTCGATGGCGACGGTGGGGCCTATTGGCGGCTTTTTACTTCGCCGGAGAATGGCAACCTGAGCATCGGGATCAACTTCTTCGGGATGCACTACGCCAATAATCAGAACGCGTTCACGCACGGCATGGGCGGGTACTTCAGCCCACAAGCGTATTTCCTCGCTAACGTGCCCCTCAGCTTTGAAGGCCACTACCTCACCAAGTTGCACTACAACATTATGGGCGGGATGGGCGTGCAGGGATTCCAGGAGAATAAGACACCGTTGTGGCCACTGGCAGCGGATAAGGCGCTCGAGACCAGCCAGAACAATCCGATGCTGCCGGATTTCACCAGCGTGGGTCCCAACTACGACCTGCGCGGCCAGATAGGCTACCTAATCAGCCCGCACTGGTTTGCGGGTGGGTTCATTGCGGCTAACAACACGCGCAACTACTCGTCTGCTTCGGCCGGCTTTTATGTGCGCTACATGTTCCGTTCACAGCCATCCACGGCATCCGGTCCAACCGGAATCTTCCCAACCGACGGCCTGCGGCCGTTTACCGTGCCGTAGGCCTAGATTCAGCGCGAAAATAAGGCGGGGGTGAAAGTACCCGCTCCCTTTTTTCGCTTTTCCAATGAGGAATAAGTTGGTAGTGGTGGGTTGAGGGCGCGGTTATCGGACCGCGAATTTATTGCCCACGGCGCAGGGGCTTGTTCATGGGGACTACCTGCACCGTAACTTCGCGTACCTCGGAAAGGAATCGGTTGAGCACCGAACCACGCCACAGGATATCCCAGCGCGAACGCGCGGACTGACCGAATACCACGTGGGAGATGTTCTCCTGCTGGGCAAAGCGGATGAGGGCATCGGAGACATTGCGATCGGTGAGGTTGACGACTTTAGCGCCCAGATCCTTCGCCATCCGCTCGTATTCCTCAAGGCGGTGAAACGCCTCCGGGTCGCCGTGACCCTTGTCGTCTTCCGGACGGGTTACGTAAACCGCATACCAGTTGCTGGCCAGGCGGCCCGCAACGCGTGCGCCAACGCGCAGCAGCCGCTCGGTTCCGGGCCGGGTGCTGAGGCAGACCATCACCTTCTCCGGGATGGGTGCCTGTTCGAGTCCCTGGGTCCGGCGATATTCCGAGGCGCGGCTGCTCACCTGCTCGGCAGTGGTGCGAAGAGCAAGTTCACGCAGCATGTTCAGGTTGCCCTTGCGGAAGAAGTTGGCAAGCGACTGCTCCACCTTCTCCGCGACGTAGATCTTTCCCTGGCGCAGGCGCGAGCGCAGTTCGTCCACGGTCACGTCCACATTCACAACTTCGTCGGCGCGCTTGAAGAAGTTGTCAGGAACGGTTTCGCGGATGACGGTATTTGCGGAGCGATTGACGGCATCGTTCAGCGTTTCAAGGTGCTGAATGTTGACGGCCGTCATTACGTTGATGCCGGCTTCAAGCAACTCGAGAACATCTTCGTATCGCTTGCGGTTCTTGGTGCCCGGTACATTAGTGTGGGCCAACTCATCCACTACCACGGTGTTGGGATGGCGGGCGATGATGGCGTCAACGTCCATCTCTTTCAGATTGACGCCGCGGTAAGGAATCACGCGCTGGGGCACGATCTCGAGATCGCGGATGCGAGTTTCAGTCTCTGCACGGCCATGGGGTTCCACCAAGCCGATTACGACGTCAACTCCCAACTGGTGCTTCATCCGGTGGGCATCATTGAGCATATCGTAGGTTTTGCCCACGCCCGGTGCAGCGCCGAGATAAATGCGCAGCTTGGCGGCTTCCGGCTTCTTTTCCAGAACGATCTCGGCCATGGCTCAGCCCACCTCAACTGGATGCCGGACGTCACCCACAACGGCTACCGGAAGAGTGAATCGGAATGTAGTACCGTGGCCCAGGCGGCTCTCGACGGCGATCTGCCCGCCCAAAGACTCGACTAGACGCCGGACCAGCGCCAGGCCCAGCCCTGAACCTTTTTCAGAGAAGGTATTGAAGCGATCGAATATGGTGCTCAGCCGTTCCGCTTCGATGCCGCGGCCCGTGTCGCGCACCGTCAATTGGACAAAGTCCTTGATCTCCTCGGCGGCCAGAAGAATCTCGCCGTCCGCTGGTGTATAGCGGAGGGCGTTCGAAAGCAGGTTGTCGAGGATGGAACGCAACGCGCGCCGGTCCGCCTTCACAACGGACAGGTCGGCGTAGGCGTTCACTTCGACGTGGACACGCTTTTGAGCGGCCTCGTCGCAATAACGGTCGCGTGCCTCTCCCAGTGCTTGCAGCGGGCGCACCCGTTCGAGTTTAAGTTCGCGTTTTCCGGTATCAAGTTCGGCCACCTCGATTAGGTCGCCCATCAGATCGTCCAGCTTCTCGCTTTCATTCACGACCGTGGCCACAAGTTCAGCCTGCAATGGAAGCAGCTCTCCGCCGAAGCCCTGGGCCAGCGCATAGAGGCCGCGCCGCAACTGAAGCAGGGGATTGCGCAGCTTGCGGCTGGCGACGGCGATGAATTGCGTCTTGAAGCGGTCAGTATCCTGCAGGGTTGTCACGTCTTCAAGTGTTGTTACGGTGCCGAGCAGGCGGCCTTCGGAGTCGCGCATGGGCGTGGTGCGCAGTCGGTAGCTGCGCTCCTGCTTGCCGATGCGCATGGGCAGCATGGAGGCTTCGTCTTCGGTTGCCACGGCCTTTTGCATGGAGACGGCATTGCGGATGGCGCTCAAAATCTTGTCGCCGCCGGGGGTATTGGCGAGTGCCATGCGGTCGCCGGCGGCTTCGCCGAGAAGTTCTGCGGCTGCCTGATTTACTTTCAACACGTGGCCCTTGCCGTCCGTGACAATGATGGGTTCAAAGATGGACTGAAGCACGGCGTCGGAGAGCTGAAACTCCATCTGCCGGCGGCCGGCTTCGGAATCGCGCAGTTCGCGAAGCCTGACGGCGATGCGGCTCAGTTCGCTGGCCAGCACGCCGAAGTCGTCGCGGCTGCTCCACTCAACACGATGTTCAAGGTTGCCCTGGGCGATGCGGTGGGCGTCGTGAGACAGCGCGCGAATGGGACTCAGTACGAAGTAGATTGTGCAGATCTCGATCAGCAATGCGGCGAGAACAAAGCAGTAAGCCAGAGTAGACTGCCCCGCCGCTGCCAGGGCGCGGTGAGTGACAGCCACGAGCCCGGCCGTGAGGCAGGCGAGTAGCACGCAGCCGATAATCAGTCGCTGAGTAAGGTTGAGCATTGCCCGGTCTCCGTGCCGGTGGAGCGGTTCTCCAGTTACGGTGAATCAAGCCTTGATTGTTGTGTGGCTTCTTACTCCAGAAAAAGCCGCCGTGCACATCCCTTAGAAAAGCCCTGCAAACTGGAGAACAGCTCTAGAGGGTATCTTAATCATTCTCGCGGAAATGGCCTCAATGCGCAAAGCATTTGGACTGTATGGGGTTCGCGAGGCCGAATCGGAGTCACGGAATCTCGCATACTGAGAGGGTTTCATTGTGCCAGCGGCACGCGAGGCCCGCGGGCGCCGGAAACGAGACCAAGACCCAGTCCACGCCAAAGTCGGTCCTCAGGCGCTCGAAGTCAGCAAGGTGGAAGTTTTTCCAACCTTTTTGAGCCTCGACCTGGCGATCCCATGCCGGACCCAACTCGGGAACCTGGGTTACTACCGCCGTGTCCTTGATGGCGTCGGCCAACTGGCTGCGCTCGGCGAGCGCGCGAAAGCTGTGGTAGTCCTCGTCCGGAGCTTCAAGGTAGCGCGGATCAAGGGCAAAGTACGCGTTGGTTGGAGTATTGGCGCGAATCCATGCAAAGGCCTGCAGCCACGGATTAGACGGCTCGCGCCCTGGCCACTCAATATGCTGACTGCTGCTGAACTCAGCACGTTGGGCGGCGAACATGCTGCCGTTGAGGATGAGCAGAAACACCGCCCATCGCCAGACGCTGGCTTTTAGCAGGTACTTTCCCAGCAGGCACCCGGCGGTGAGAGCGAGGAAGAAATAGACGAGGTGAAGGTAGCGCATGGGCTGCAAGGGCGTGAGCCGGACCAGGGATGGAAAGCCAAGCATGAGCATGGCAACGGCCTGCTGGAAGACTCCGTAGGCGAATACAGCCAGTGCGAAACGGGCCAGGACAGTTTCGCCGCGTCTACGTGCGACACGCCACAGCAGCCAGAACAGAAATAGCGGGGCCAGCGCACCCAGCCACTCATACCATTGCCACTTGTAGAGGTAATAGTAGGTTCGCGTATCGAGCGCCTTTTTCCATACCGGACTTGGCGGCTCAAAGATCCAACCCAGAGGCACAAAGGCGGCGAGTAAGGAAGTGTGCCTGGCGCCGCGCCACGAACGAAACCTCGCATGAACAGGCTCCGAAAGGGCCATGGCCAGGAAAAAGCAGAAGGAGATGCCCATTGCGGCCATGATGGGATGCATCAGAAAGGCGAGCAGGAGCAAGAGCACAGCATGCCAGCGCTTGCCTGCCAGTATGCGCGAGACGGCCAGCAGGATAAGAGCAGTAGCTACGTTTCGCGGATGCAAATGCTGGTCGGCCAGATACAGGGCCGTGCCTGAGACTGGAAGGGTAAACATGGCGGCGACCATGGCAACACCAGCCCAATGCGCGCGCTGCTCAGCAAACAACCTGCGCGCGATACTCCAGCAGGCGAAGAGGATAAGCCCGATTGACGCCAATTGCCAGAGCAATTCTGTAGTGGCAATTGAGATGCCGGCCAGGTGTACGAAGCTGGCAACCCATTTGTCAAAGAATGTGGCCTGAAGCTGCAGACGGAAGAAATCGGCATCATGCGGGTAGAGTGCGGGATTCAAATCACTTTTGACGGCGGAGAGGTACATGGCGTCATCTTCGATGCCTGGGTGGTACCCCATCACGGCGAAGCCGAGCATGGTGAAGCCGATGATCAACAGAAGGTTGACCGGGAATTTGCGTGTTAGTACCATAACTCCCGTATACTCAGGCTCAGCATGTCGTCGATCGTGATAGAACCATCGTACATGTCGGTGGACGGCCCGGCAACGCACGCCATGTCATCGGCGGGAGCGGCGGAGTCTACCCCAGAGAAGCTGGCGCTGACGATTCCAACGCTGCGCGAGGCCGAAAATATCAGCGGGCTGCTGGATCATGTACGTTCCGTTCTTGACCCTCTTCGGATTCGCTACGAAATTCTGGTTGTTGATGACGACAGCCGCGATGGAACCGAGGAGATTGTCTCTGCAATTTCGCAAAAGGATCCGCGAGTTCGCCTGCTGGTGCGTAAGGGGCAAAGGGGACTTTCAGGGGCGATTCTTCACGGCTGGCAAAACACCGATGCGGCAATTCTTGGCGTAATGGACGCCGATCTTCAGCATCCCCCAGAGCTTCTGCCCGCATTGATCGCGGCAATTTATTCCGGCCGCGACCTGGTGATTGGCAGCCGGTACACGGCGGGTGGCAGCATGCGCGATTGGAATCTG
Organism: Occallatibacter sp.; assembly: GCA_035648535.1. Taxonomy (GTDB): domain Bacteria; phylum Acidobacteriota; class Terriglobia; order Terriglobales; family Acidobacteriaceae; genus Telmatobacter. The sequence continues at coordinate 14,460 of DASRLI010000247.1, forward strand.
GTGAGGAAACTGATCTCTGCCGCCGCAGTGTGGGTGACGTGGCCCATTCAGCGGTCGGGACTCCGCGCCAAAGACCCCATGTCCGGCTTCTTCCTTGTTCGCCGCGAATGCCTTGAGAGCATTCCGTTCCAGCGCTCCGGATTCAAACTGCTGCTGGAGATACTGGTACTTGGTCACATCCGGTCGGTAGAGGAGATCCCGTTCGCGTTCGGACAGAGAAACCGAGGCGCGAGCAAGGCCAGCTTCAAGGTTGCAGTCGATTATGCGCGCCTGCTGGCAAGACTCTACGCGAGCCGATTCGGGTTGCGGCGGGATTAAATCCGGAAGCCATCCCATTCCCACGCTGAGCAATGTTCATTTGATATCGACTTAGAGGGCGGGCAATAACATTCGCAGTAATAGAAATGCGCCGACGCCTGCAAAGAACACCAGCGCCATGCGGATGCCGGGCTCACGGTTGACTTCCGGGACCAAGTCAGTAGCACCAACATAGATTGCTACGCCGGCCGAAATGGGCAACCCGTAAGGCAGCCAACTCGGCACTACTTCAATCACCAATACGCCCAGAAGTGTGGCCGCGGCTAACCCAACCGCGGAATAGAAGGCAATCGTGCGGCTACGCCCGCTGGCCAGCATCACAGAGGCCATAGTAAAGCCCTCTGGTGCCTTGTGCAGAAAGATGGCCAGGAAGATGAGCCAGCCGAGCCAGTTGGAAACAACGAAGCCCGAGCCGATGGCCACCCCGTCAAAGAGCGCATGCACGCTGAGGCCGACCAGGACCGCGTTACCTGTATGCCGAGTGACCAACTCCCCGTGGTGCGTCTCTTCGCCATAGTGGAAATGGGAGTTGATGGTGTGTTCCAGCAGGTGCACGACGCAGTAGCCGGCCATGATGAGGATGGGGCCCCCTAGTGGGCTTCGATGCAAACTCTCGGGGACCATCTCAAGCAGGGCGACGGACATCAGGAAGCCGGCGCCGAGGGCTACGAAGTAACGGAGGTAGCGCTCGACGCCGCGAGCCCGCACCAGCACCAGCCCGCCGGCCACATCGGCCAGGGCGGCAATGGCGCCGAGGATTAAAGAGACTTTCAGCATCAGGCTCTAGCCGCTGTGCCGGATGTGCATAACGTCGCCGTCCTGAACAAGGTATTCCTTGCCTTCAAGGCGCAACGTGCCCTTTGAACGCGCGGCAGCTTCAGAGCCCGCGGCCAGCAGGTTGTCCCAGCGGATGGTTTCGGCGCGGATGAAGTGGTGTTCAAGGTCTGAGTGGATGGCTCCTGCCGCTTGCGGCGCTTTTGAGCCCACGGGTACCGTCCAGGCGCGGCACTCGTCCTCGCCGGCGGTGAAGAAGCTGATTAGCCCGAGAAGCTCGTAGCTTTTGCGGATCAGGCGTACAAGGCCGCTTTCGTTGAGCCCGTAGCTACCCAGAAACTCAGCCGCTTCTTCGTCGTCCATTTCTGCCAACTCGGCCTCAACCTTGCCGCAGATGGCGGTTGCTCCGGCGTTGGGCCGACGCGCTACCTCATCCAGCTTCAAGCGGCTGACCGCAGCGTCGAGGTCGGTGCCGAGCGTAGTGCTTTCGCCGATATTGAGGGCGTAAAGAATGGGCTTCTGCGAGAGGAACATGAAACCCTTGATGAGTTTCTTCTCCTCGTTCGTCATCTCCAATTCGCGCAGCGGCTGCTCTTTTTCCAGCGACTCTTTCGAGCGGATCAGGAGGGCTTGCTCGCGCTCCAACTCGCTGGTCCGGCCCTTCTTAAGGTCTTTCTCAAGGCGTTCGAGACGCTTTTCAATTTGAGTCAGGTCGCTGACCATCAGATCGAATTCGACATTCTTGATGTCGCGCAGCGGATCGATTGGGCCGACGTGGGGAATCGACTCGTCCTCGAAGGCGCGGAGCACGTGAATCAGTGCGTCCACCTGGCGCAGGCTGGCGAGGAACGCGGTCTCCTTCAGCGCCTCCTGCCCAATGGCGGCCACGTCGACGAACTCAACAGACGCGAAGGTGGTCTTCTTGGGTGAGTACAGGGCCGATAACTTTTCCAGCCGCTCGTCGGGCACGCGGGCAACGCCGATGTGCTCCTGGCGCGAATGGCTGCGCTCTTCGAGGCGGGCCTTGGTCAGAATCTTGAACAACGATGTTTTGCCTACCTGCGGCAGGCCGATAATGCCGGTTTTCATGATTGTTCCATTGCGGCCCTTTGAGGATGGAAAGCGAGCACGAGGGCCTCTACGATGATACAGGAACGGTTAACAGTGAATAGTGTGCAGTGGATAGCGGTCAACATTTGACGCAGGCCAAGTGGAAGGAAACTGCTGATGCCTAAGATTCTCCTAAGCCGACTCTGCGCGAGCGACAAACACTACCGTCGCCAGTCCCAATAACAGGATGGCTTCTTCGACGTGTTCACTGCGATTGTGGAGCTTGTTGAAGTGCGCGGTGGTTGGGTTGGCAGGATCGGCAGTTTCGATTGCGCCGCCGGCAGCAATGCGGTCGCGTTCCATTGCTGGGATGATGACGAATTGCGAGTAGACAGTGAAGGCGATCATCAGCACCACGAGGCCCATGGGCGCAAGCACCGCGCGCGGTTTGTAGATGCTCCAGGCAGGAGCGAGCGCGAGCAGTGCCAGAGTCACCATTCCAGAGACCAGTCCCATCCCGTGAAGGATGCGCAACAATTGGCCAACGATGATGCCCGCAGTGTGGGTGTCAGGCCGCAGCGTGGTGAAGGTGATGGCGGCTACGATGGGGAAAAATATTTCGGCGCCCAGCCAGACAATGAGCGCGAAATAAAGAAGAGTGCGGAGAAGAGTCTTCAGAATCAGCCTCTAGCTGCTAGCTTCCAGCCGCTAGCTTTGGTGTTGCACCAATTCTACTTCTGCGGCTACGAGGTTCACGTGTTTTTGGGTTGAGTGAAATAGAAATCCAGGTCTCATCCGCCGCGGCGGACCAGACCTGGGAGACCCGCAGTGCTGCACAACTGCGAAATGCTGGAGGCTACAGCATTTTCGAGTTGAGTGTTAACACAACTTCGGGTGCCCCATCCTTTGTGCGTTCTTTGCGCAAAGGGTGGGAGACCACTGACATCCATCGCAACTGTAAACACCCCGGCCGAAAATGCTCTAAGAGTTGTGTTTCAATGCGCGCTTCAGCACGATTTCGAGAGCGGCCTTTACCTGGGCGTATTCCTCGGGCGTGATGGTGCCGGAGATTTTCTCGCTTTCCACGGCGAAGAGCTCTTCCTTGAGTGCATTGAGCAGGGATGCATTTTTGCTGGCTGCTGTTCCAACAGGCTGATACATGGTTGGGCTGGCATGTGCGGCAGTAGCCGCGAACCCGCCTGCAGCAGCGGTCGGCGCAGATGCTTCCGTAGTCGGCGGTTTGCGCAGCAGGAAAGCCGCAGCGGCAGTCAGCAGGAGGGCCAATGCGCCGAGAATCCACCATTTGTACTTCGAGAGCGGGTCGGGCGTATTGATGGGGTTTCCGATGCCGCCGCCGGGCTGGTTGCCGGGCTGTGCTCCGGTGTCGGCTTGCGAGCCACTTGCGGCGCCCTGCGCTTCACGTGGTATTGATCCAGTACCCGAGACTGTGAATTCGATTCCCTTGCCAGGAACCGCATTCTTGATCAGGAAGGTCTGGATACCGGGGTCCTCCTGCACGGATTTGAAGGGTGCGCCCGAACCGGCGGTGAAGGTCATGCTCTTGGGCAGCAGTACGGCTACGTTATCGGCCGGCATGGTGATCACGGACTTGAAGTTGTATTTGCCGCTGCTGTAGGGCACGTTGTAGCTGACCTGGAAAAGCGTGTCCTTATCGCCGTTGTCCGGCTGGATAGGGAAGTTGAAGGAGAAGTGGCCCTTGGGACCGTCAGGATCAAGCTTGGCATTGGTGGGCAAGCCGCCGGGCCGCTGAGCTCCCACGTCATTCAACACCGCATCCTCGGGCATGACGATTTCAAAGGAACGCTTACTCCACTGGGTCGTCGGCGGGGAACTGGTGTTGTGAACGAAGTACCGCTCGCTCACCTTGAGCTGGCCGTTGTCGGCCTCGATCTCGATGACATCGGCCTCGATGAAAACGCCCTGCACCTTGGCGGCCACGTCATAAACCGGAATGTCGCCGGGCGTAGCGCCCTGTGGCGCGGCAATAAAGTAGCCGGCGCCCTGATGTGTGACACGAACAAGGTAGGGGCCGCTGCCGGGCTCAGTGAGCGAATAGTGGCCCTTGGCATCGGTGGTGGCGTGGGCAACTTCGCCCATGCCGGCCTGGACATCTACCAGCACAACGGTGTCGCCTGCGGCAGGCTTGCCGTTGGTCTTGTTGGTTACCGTGCCGGTGACGGTTGCTGCCTGCGCCAAGGCGCCCGCGAACAGCAGGCTCGTAGCAAAAGTGCGAAATACAAACTGGGTCGATTTCATATTTGTGAGAGCGTCCTATGAGTGTGACAATGTTAAGTCGTTATGGAGAAGAGCAAAGACAACCGCAGGTCCTTCGACTCGCTACGCTCGCTCAGGGTGACAGCCCTTTTGGGAGATCAAGCTTGTTGAAGGATTTCGATTTCGGCCATTAGTTGGGCAGCCTCGTTTTCAAGCTCTGCGCGCTGCACATTGAAGTCTTCTTCAGGGTATTTGCCGGCGCGGTACTCGAAGTTGAGATCGCGCAGGTTTTCATAGAGCTGCTCTTTGCGCTCCAGCAAGTAGTCCAGGCGAGTTTTTTCGCGCTGGCTGGCGAAGACGTTCTCCGGCCAGAAGGTGTAAACAAGCAGGGCGAACAGGAGAAACAGCCCGGCGATCAGCCCTTGGGTTTCTGTCATGGCTTAAAAGCCTCCGTCGACGCCAGTTTCCCGGCGAATCTTTTCCTTGCGTTCGCGGTCAGCCGGGTCGTCAATTACCGGTTCGAGCGCGGCTGCCCGGGCCTTTGCGCCCGCCAGACCTGCCCAACGCCGAATCAGCAGAATGGTGCCCAGCAGCGCAGCGGCAAAGACAGCGAAAGGCGCGATCCAGGCCACCAAGTCAAACCCCTGCGTGGTGGGTGCAGCCAGTACAGTCGCGCCGTACTTGGCGGTGAACGCGGCCAAGACTTGCTTGTCGCTCATGCCGGAGGCGATGTCGGCGCGCAACTCCGCGAGTTCGTGTGGGGATTCAGGGCAGCCAACATGGTTGCATTCACCCATTAGTTGTGAGCAACTGCAGGTGCACATCATGCGATGGCTTAAGTCGTTGTAGCGTGCTTCCGGATCGCTTGCGCCGAGCGAGAAACAGACGGCGACGGCCAGTGCTAGCGCTTGCACAGACTTGATCCAAAAAGTGAAGCGTGCGGGAGTACCCATCAGTCGCCCCCTTTCAGCGCGGGCTCAATGGAAGCAGGGCGCGTTGCGGGTACGCGGAGTGCGGCGGTGGCTGGGGTCAGGCTGGGAACGAGAGCCACGAAGGTGCCGAAGATCAGAATCACGAGGCCCGCCCAGATCCAGCCGACCAGCGGATTTAGGAAGGCTTTGATGATGGGCTGTCCGGTATCGGGGTTCGTGCCCTCGTAAACCACGTAAAGATCCCAACTGGGCAGCGAGTGAATGGCCACCATGGTTTGCGGCTGATTGCTGACCAGGTAGACGCGCTTCTCGGGAGTCATCTGGAACTGCTTCTTTCCATCCCTGTAGACGTCCAGCATGGCGTACTCGGAGTTGTAATTGAGATTCGAGTCCTGGGTGGCGCCAACCTGCTCAAGAGTGTAGGGGCCAATGAGCAACTTGTCGTGCAGGCCCAGTTCGCGCTCCTGATTCTGGTTGAAGGCGGATCCTGCCAGACCAACTACAACAATCACAACGCCGATGTGAATGATGTAACCGCCGTAACGGCGTGTATTGCGCCGGGTAAGCAGCCACGTGCCCACCAGAAGATTACGTCCGGTCTGGCGGGAGATGACGCCTGCGCCACGCAGGAACTCGGAAAGAATAGCGGTCATGACGGCGGCGGAAACTGCGAAGGCCACCAGGGCATAGAAGTCACCGGCCGAGAATGCGCTGTCTTTCCAGGGCCGAACGCCAACGGCCACGCAGACAATCACCGTTGCCCAGAGCGCAACAACCGGCAGCACAAAATTGCGCTTGATGCTCTTCAAAGATGTTGCGCGCCAGGGGAGCAGCGGTCCCACGCCGGTGAGGAACAACAGGAACAGGCCGATGGGGATTGCAACGCGGTTATAAAAAGGCGCGCCCACTGTGACCTTGTTGCCGACAACGTACTCCGAAAGGATGGGGAAGAGCGTTCCCCACAGAATTACGAAGCATGCGGTAAGGAGCACCAGATTGTTAAACAGGAAGCTCGACTCGCGGCTGACCAGAGACTCCATGTGCTGTTCGCTTTGGAGGTGGCTGCGCTGCAGGACGTATGTGAAGATACACACGGCGAGCACGATTCCCATGAAGACGACGAACCAGGTGCCGATGGATGACTGTGCGAAAGCATGTACCGAACTGACGAGGCCGGCACGGGTGAGCAGCGTGCCCAGCATTGTAAGGAGGAAGGTGGAGAAGATAAGCCAGACATTCCAGCTTTTCATCATGCCTTTCTTCTCCTGCATCATGACGGAGTGGAGGAAGGCGGTCCCAGTGAGCCAGGGCATGAAGCTGGCGTTCTCGACCGGATCCCAGCCCCAGTAGCCACCCCAACCGAGCACAGCGTAGGCCCAATGCATGCCGAGGAAGATGCCGGCGGTGAGGAATAGCCAGGTTACCAGGGTCCAAACGCGCGTGACCTTGATCCATTTTTCCCCTGGGTAGCGCATCATAAGCGCTCCGAGCGCGAAGCAAAAGGGAACCGAGAATCCTACATAACCCAGGTAAAGCATGGGGGGATGAATCACCATCTCCGGGTATTGGAGCAACGGATTCAGGCCGTTGCCGTCATCTGGAATGGCGCCCCTATACAACGCGAAAGGCGGGGCTGCAAAGTTCAGCACCAGCAGGAAGAAGACCTGAATTCCGGCCAGAATTGTGCCTGCGTATGCGTAGAGCTTCACATCTGTTTTGTGGGTCAGGCGTAGAACAAAGCCGTAGGTTCCGAGCAACCAGGCCCACAAGAGCAGTGAACCCTCCTGGCCGCTCCACAGGGCGGAGAACTTATAGGCGCCGGGAAGCGCTCGATTCGAGTGCTCCATGATGTAAGTGATAGAGAAGTCGTTGGTAAAAACGGACCAGATGAGGGCGAAAGCGGCGGCGGTAATGGCCAGAAAGCCGGCAATTCCCGCGCGGCGCGCGGTATCGGCCAGCCGTTCAGGCGAGATGCGAACCGGCTGCCCGGAAGCGATAAGCCGCAAGGCCAACGCCCCAGCCAGAAGGTTGTAGGCGGCCAAAGCCAGCGCTATGAGAAGTGCAAAGCTACCAAAAGCTGCCATGAGGACTCCAGGATGATTCTCGCACGCAGAAGGGGAGGTAACGAGAATCCCAACGAGGTAATTCTCAATGCATCATAGGCTTTTCACGTGTGATCTGGCTCACACATTGGGCGAAGGAGGGGAGTGTGGCGGATTCGGGAGGATATTCCTTGGTTCAGGCTGTCTTTTGTGCGCTTTGCGCCAGCATTTGTCCGGCCGCGGTTAGTATCTCTTCGGCCACAAATGGCCGGGGAAGGAAGAGTACGCCTTCAACGCAGTAATCGGCTTTCACTTCATCGGAATCGCCCAGGACCAAAACAGGTAAATACGGCATTCGGGTATGCAGTTCCGCGACAAACGCGGGACCTCCAATACCGGCCAAGTGGTGCCCAGAAACGACCAGGCCGAGGTTGTCGGCGAAGTGGGGCTGTTCAACCAAGCCAAGCGCTTCAGCGGCGCCGGAGACCCGTCGGACGTCTGAGAATCGTTTTTCCAGAATGGACTTCCGTACGAACGCCTGAAGCGGGTCGTCGTCCACCAGAAGAATGGTCAATTCATACCCCAAGGCCTGATCCGCCAAAGAGGCGGCAGCGCGAATCCATATTCAATCTGAATACGTTGGATGATGCGATCGGCGGTACTGTTGCCTGAGGCGGCGGAGGAATCAGCCGAAAAGGAACTCCTTTTCGCGGAGCTCCTTGATGGAGTCGCGGAGGCGGGCAGCTTTCTCAAACTCGAATTTTTTTGCGGCTTCGCGCATTGTGGTTTCGAGTTTGGCAATATAGGCATCCAGCTCGGCCTGGGAGACAAACTCGGGCAGATCGGCTGTTTCCTCTTCGGCGATGTCACCATACTCAGCTTTGAGGATCTGGGCGAGGCCCATGTCCATTGTGTTGACGATCGACTGCGGGGTAATGCCGTTCTCTTCGTTGTAGGCGCGCTGGACAGTGCGGCGGCGGTCGGTTTCATCCATCGCGCGGCGCATGGAATCGGTAATGCGGTCGGCATAGAGGATGGCGCGGCCTTCGAGATGGCGGGCTGCGCGGCCCATGGTCTGAATGAGAGAGCCTGCGGAGCGGAGGAAGCCTTCCTTGTCTGCATCGAGAATTGCGACGAGGGAAACTTCTGGCAGGTCGAGGCCTTCACGGAGCAGGTTGATGCCGATGAGCACATCGTATTCGCCACGTCGCAGGCCGGCTAAAAGCTTGACGCGCTCGAGGGTTTCAATCTCGGAGTGCAGGTAGCGGCAGCGAACGCCGACCTCGGTGTAGTATCCGGCGAGGTCCTCGGCCATGCGCTTGGTGAGGGTGGTGACAAGGACGCGCTCGTTGCGTTTGGCGCGATCGCGTATCTCTGCTAACAGGTCGTCAATCTGGCCCTTTACGGGACGAATCTCAACTTCTGGATCAACTAATCCTGTGGGGCGAATTACCTGCTCGACGACGATACCTGCGGAGCGGGTGAGCTCATAGGGGCCGGGTGTGGCAGAGACGTAGATGGTCTGATGGATGCGGTTCTCAAACTCCTCGAATTTAAGCGGACGGTTATCGCGGGCAGAGGGCAGGCGGAAGCCGTAATCCACGAGGTTCTGCTTGCGGCTCTGATCGCCGAACCACATGCCGTGGACCTGGGGGATGGTGGCGTGGCTCTCGTCAACGAAGAGGAGAAAGTCGCGAGGAAAGTAGTCGAGCAAAGTGGGTGGGGGCTCGCCGGGCAGGCGGCCGGAGAAGTGGCGCGAGTAGTTCTCTATGCCATGGCAGTAGCCCATGGACTTGATCATTTCCAGATCGAAGCGGGTGCGCTGGTGAATCCGCTGCGCCTCGACCATGCGGCCCTGGGATTCAAGCTCGGCTACTCGCTCGTTGAGCTCGGCGACGATGGTGGTGATGGCTTCGGCGCGTCGCTCGGGTTGCACGACGTAATGGCTCTTGGGATAGATGGGGAGGCGCGAAAACTTCTGCTTGACGGTGCCGAAGAGTGGGTCGATTTGCGAGAGCGACTCAATCTCGTCGCCGAAGAGTTCAATGCGGTAGGCGGTCTCGTCGTAGGTGGGGAAGACTTCGATGATGTCGCCGCGGACGCGGAAGGTGCCGCGGCGGAAGTCGTTGTCGTTGCGTTCGTAGAGGATTTCGACCAGGCGGCGGGTAATGTCCTTGCGGCTGATGCGCTGGCCTTTCTCAAGCAACAGCAACATGCCGAAGTAGGCCTCTGGCGAGCCTAGGCCGTAGATGCAACTGACGGAGCTGACGATGATGGAGTCGCGACGCTCGAAGAGCGAGCGCGTGGCGGAGAGGCGGAGCTTGTCGAGCTCCTCGTTGATGGTGGCTTCCTTCTCGATGTAGAGATCGCCGGCGGGGATGTAGGCTTCGGGCTGGTAGTAGTCGTAGTAGCTGACGAAGTATTCGACCGCATTGCCGGGGAAGAACTGCTTGAACTCGTGGTAGAGCTGGGCGGCGAGGGTCTTGTTGTGGGCGAGGATGAGGGCGGGGCGGTTGGACTGTTCGATGATCTTGGCCATGGTGAAGGTCTTGCCGGAGCCGGTGACGCCGAGCAGAACCTGGTGCTTTTCCCCGGCGGCCAGGCCGTCCATGAGTTCTTCAATGGCGCGGGGCTGGTCGCCCTTGGGTGTGTATGTGGTGACCAGTTGAAAGTCCATGAAGGGATTATACGCTAGAGGCGAAGATTGAGCGAAGAAAGAATGCTGTGCGAAGCGCAAATTCTGCCGAAGACCGTTCGTCAGCTATAGCATTTTCGGAATTGGTGTAGACCGAAGGCACTATGCTAAGTGGCTTTTTCCTCAAGAAAAAACCACCTTTCAATGCTCTTAAAAAGTCTACATGTATTCCGAAAATGCTCTAGAACTGGCTGCCCAGCGTCCCACGCTCGATGAGTACCTCGGCGATTTTGCATCATTCCAGAAATGCTCCGGGATCCTAGCGCGTTTACTAGTTCTAATCCAGCCGACTGGACTCTATTCTGAAGTGATTCATCGACCGATTTCCGCTAGGCGTGTGTCGGGCATAGATTCGTGACGGAGGCTACAGCGAGGGCAGCAGGTTCTGTTTTAAGTTCGAGCCATGGGCCAGAACTTCATTGCTGACACTGTCAACCAGACGCTTCTGTTTCCCCCGTCGCTTCACGATT
>DASRLI010000248.1:0-2645 GCA_035648535.1 Occallatibacter sp.
GCACAATCCTGGCATAACGCTTGCAGGCCGGCCCTTCTCGGAGTGCCCGGCCTTTCTTGTACCAGTTCTAGCCGGGCCCATCAGGTCTTCGCACTGACGAAGTCATAGCTCCATACATGGTTGGCGTGTTGTGGACGCAGCCGCACGCACGACCCGTCGTTGAGCCATAACCGTCCTCTTGGCTTCTGTCTCTTTGGAACCTTCAGCCCCTCACGACGCCAGATGCGCTCGACCCGGTCCTTGCCAACATGCCAGCCTGCCCGCTTGAGCAGCGCCGTAATCCGGCGATACCCATAGCGGCCATACTGGCTGGCCAACGTCACGATGGCCTGGGTCAGTGCATCTTCGTCGTCGCGCTGTGTCGGTCGGTAGCGCTGCGTGCCCCGTGGCTGCTTCACCACACGGCACGCCAGTCGCTCACTCATACCATGCGTTTCACACCCATGACTCACCGCACAGCGCCGTCGCTCCGGGCTTAGAATCTGTCTAAAAACTAAGTAATCCTTCGCAGGAGCAGGTGAGCGAAGGCGATATGGATCATGGTTTCTGCTGAAGTATGGCGCAGTTCGTAGTCTTTGGAGAGTCGCCGGGACCAGGCCAGCCAAGCGAAGGTGCGCTCGACGATCCAGCGCTTGGGCAGTACTTGGAATGTGTGCAGTTCATTGCGTTTGACCACCTCCACCTTGTATCCAAACATCTCTTTGGCCCAGCCGATCAGCTTGCCCGTGTAGCCGCCATCGACGAAGACCGTGGTGATGCTGTCGAGCCGACAGAACAGCCGCATCAGCACCGCCCTGGCGGCCACCCGGTCCTGAATACCAGCCGAATGCACCACCACCGCCAACAGATTGCCTTCCGTGTCTACCGCGATGTGGCGCTTGCGCCCCTTGATTTTCTTGCCCGCGTCGTAACCGCGCCGCCCCCTTTTAGCGCCGTCTTCACAGACTGCGAATCGACGATCGCAACGCTGGGAGCGGCGTTTCGACCCTTCGCCTTACGCCCCTGCTCGCGCAGGGCCTTGCCGATCCGCTCCCATGTCCCGTTGTCGCGCCATGCCCGGAACTGCTGATGCACCGACTGCCACGGTGGGAAGTCGGCTGGCAACTGCCGCCATTGGCAACCTGTCTTCACCACGTAAAGCAGGGCATCCACCACCCGCCGCAGTTCATACTTGCGCGGACGGCCCCCGGCGTGACGCTGGCCCTGCGGCTCCTTCAGCAACGGCTTCAGCGTGGTCCACTGCCTGTCCCTCAAATCACTTGGGTACATGACCTCAAACTACGGTCTGAATCCCTCCCTGCATATTCCTTACAAGGTCCCTCCGCTAGTTTTTAGACAGGTTCTAAGAGAAAATTCCGTAACAGGTACATCCGCAACCATATCGACACAGCCTGACACTACGACGGTCCGACGAACAAACCCTCTGCCAGTTCATCGAGTGAGAACGCTCGACGGGCGGCCCTGAAGTTAGCTTCGCGTATGGAGCGTACGTCGTATACAAGTGGCGAGCGATATCCAAGGGTAGCCGAATCGAAAAGAAGAGGCCCGATCCCCAATGACTGTGACTAGCTAGTAAGGCGTTGTTGCACGGATAGGGTAGAAATCGGCAACTCTGGGACAGATTATAGAAAGGCTGCTTCTTCAATGCCGAACAAGCACAACGCGGCGCGGCGACACCACATTCCGAAGATGAAGTTCCGCGTGAAGAACTGGGCGGAGTATGACGCTGCTCTTCGGCGTCGAGGCAGTCTGACGTTATGGGTCACTCCAGAAGTACTGGATGGTTGGCAGGCGGCCCGTCGGACGACCCCTGGCGGGCAGTCCATCCACTCTGAGCTGGCCATCGAGACGGGCATGATGCTGCGCCTGGCATTTCACTTGGCGTTGCGCCAAACCGAGGGGCTGATGGGCTCTATCTTCGGCCTGTTGGGTGTGCTGCTAAGCACGCCCGACCACAGCACCTTGAGCCGACGAGCGAGCAAGATGACTTCATTTTCCAAGGGCTGTAGCCTGCCTGAAGGGCCGGTCCATTTGCTGATCGACAGCACCAGTCTGAAAGTCTTCGGGGCCGGCGAGTGGCTGCAAGAAAAGCATGGTGTGAGAGCGCGGCGCACTTGGAAAAAGCTACACCTGGCAGTGGATGCCGACACCGGAATGGTTATGGCTTCAACCTTGACCGGGAACGATATCGGAGACCCTTCGCAAGTGGCACCGCTGGATCAGATAGAAGCGACAATCGCCAGCGTCACAGCCGATGGCGCTTATGACGGGGCACCAATCTACGAAGTTGTGGCCGGTCGCGGCGAAGACATCCGTGTGATTATCCCGCCCCACGTGACAGCGGTACTCAGTGCCGAGGCCGGGCACAACCCGTCGCAGCGGGGCCAGCACATTCTTTCGATTGCTGCACGAGGAAGGTTGGGTTGGCAGAAGGAGACCGACTACGGCCGACGCGCTCTGCTTGAAACCGCGATGGGCCGCTACAAAGCCATCCTCGGTCCTTGCCTCCGGGCGCGCAGCTTCTCCGGCCAGCAGGCCGAAGCGGCTGTCGGCGTGGCCGTCCTCAACCGCATGCTTGGCACCGGACGCCCGGAGGCAAGGACCGAGGATGGCTTTGTAGCGGCCCATCGCGGTTTCAACCAGAG
>DASRLI010000249.1:0-9827 GCA_035648535.1 Occallatibacter sp.
GGGCCTCAACGGCTGTGGGCGTGCTTTCGGGGACCGGCATTCCCGTCGGCGCGGTTATCGGTTTCCCCTTCGGTGCATCGCTTGTCTCCACACTGCGCCAGGAAGCGGCCGCCCTGGCGCTGCTGGGCGCAAGAGAGTTGGACATGGTAATTCCCATTGGCCAGCTCAAGAGCGGCAACCACCAGGCCGTCCACCACACTATCCACGCGGCGGTGACCGTCGCCCACCATCACGGTGCTCTGCTCAAGGTGATTCTTGAGACCTCCCTGCTCAACATGGAGGAAAAACTTCGCGGCGCGGAGATAGCCATCCAGGCCGGCGCTGACTTCATCAAGACCTCGACCGGATTTCGCAGTGGCGCGACCCCGGCCGACGTTGCCCTCATGCGTGGCGTAGCCGGAGGGCGCTGCGGGGTCAAGGCATCGGGTGGAATTCACACCCTGGCGGCCGTGAAGGCCCTGCTTGAGGCCGGCGCCAACCGCATCGGAGCGTCGGCGTCAGTTGCGATAGTGCGAGAGTTGGGAGCGGAGTAAAAAAAGCTTCCAGCTACCAGCTTCTAGCCTCTAGCTCAATACCAGATTCGTGGTGATCGCCTTAATTCGGCGAATGAATCCAGACGAGGAAAAGACGTCACCACCATTCGAATCCCCATTTGCAGCTTTCCATTTTCGGTTTCTCGCCCAGAAGCAGGGCGGAAGCAAGAGCTCAAAAGCTAAAAGCCTGAAGGTAGAAGCTTTTCCCTAATCCCACAATCCGTTATCATTCCCTTCGACACCTATGACCGAAATTCCCCAATCCCCGCCGCATGGAACCGAGTTCGAGGGCGACTATCGCCCCGCCGGCGATGTGCTTCTCGACCCCATCAACCCGCGCGTTGAACCTGCCGACGTCGCGTATTTGATGAAGCTCACAGACGCGCTGAACACTACGCTCGACCTGCAAACGCTGCTCAATCGAACCTCTGAGCTTGTGCGCGCCGTAATTCATTACCGGATCTTCGCCATTTTTCTGCTTAACGACCGCACCCACGAGTTGCGCATGCGGTTCCAGATCGGCCACACGCCCCAGGTGGAACGGACGCGCATCCCGGTCGGCAAGGGCGTGGTTGGGCAAGTCGCCCTCACGCGCCTACCCGTGCTTCTTAACGATGTCACCAGCGAAGAGCACTACGTCAGCGCCAATCCGGACGTCCGCTCCGAACTCGCGGTGCCGCTGATTGCCAAGAACCGCCTCATCGGAGTCATGGATCTGGAGAGCACAGAGACGGGCTACTTCAAACCAGAACACCTCCGCGTGCTCACAGTCACTGCCTCGCGCATAGCCCAGGCCATTGAGAACGCCAGGCTCTATTCCCGGGTCTCGCGCCAGGCACAGACGCTCGAAGTGCTCAATGAGATCTCCGCTGAATTGGCGTCGATTCTGGAACTGGGCCCGCTGCTCGAGCGCGTGGGCCAGCTTCTGCGCCGCCTCATCGATTACCAGATGTTTACCATCATGCTGCTGGACGAGAAGGGTGAAACGCTGATTACACGCTACGCCTGGCGGTTCGGTTCCGCCCATGCGCCACTCCGCCGCATCCCCGTGAACAGCGGACTGGTGGGCGCAGCGGTGCGTGAATGGCGCTACGTCAATGTCCCGGATGTAAGCAAGGACCCGCGCTACCTGCCGATGAACGAAGAGACACGTTCCGAACTGGTGGTGCCTCTCTTTTACAAGGGCCGCATCATCGGCGTGCTCGACCTGGAGCACACACGTCCCCATTTCTTCACAGAAGAACATGAGCGTGTATTGACGACGCTGGCGGCGCAGGTAGCGATCGCTATTGAAAACGCCCGGCTGTACCAGGCTGTCCGCACCCAGGAACGTCAACTTGAACGCGACATCGCGATGGCACGTGAGGTGCAGTTGCGCCTGCTGCCCTCGGTCGCGACCTCGCACCCCCACGCTGAGATGGCGGTTCGTTTTCTACCGGCACGCACCATCGGCGGCGATCTCTACGACTTTCTCGATTACGGTGACGGCCGTACCGCCATCGTGCTTGGCGACGTGAGCGGAAAAGCTGCGCCCGCGGCGCTGTTTGCTGCGCTGGTCAGTGGCATTATGCGCGCAGCGGCCGCACAGCAGCCGGAGCCTGCGCAGATGTTGAAGCTGCTCAACGACGCTCTTCAGGAGCGCAAGCTCGAATCGCAATATGTCACCATGCTGTTCGCGCTTTGGAACGACGAGAACCAGACGCTGACAGTGGCCAATTCCGGCGCAGTTCAGCCGGTCTTCTGCCGCTCCGGCCAGTCTGTGACCGTTAAGGCTGAGGGCTTTCCGCTTGGACTGTTTCCGGATATCACGTATGAGGAGTTCAACCTGGCAACTCAGCCGGGGGACGCTATTGTCTTCGTATCGGATGGAATCCTCGACGCGGAGAACGAAAAGGAAGAGATGTACGGGGAGGAACGGCTAGCCGGCCTGCTCTGCGCCCACCGCGACCAGCCCGCACTCGAGATTGCCGACGCGATCCTCGAAGACGTGTCGCGTTTCCAGGGCGCGAAAGACCGCTTCGATGACGAAACGATCATCGTGCTGCGCGTTCGCTAACTCATCGTCTTTCTATTTCCCAGAACTGAG
Source organism: Occallatibacter sp. (assembly GCA_035648535.1). GTDB lineage: Bacteria > Acidobacteriota > Terriglobia > Terriglobales > Acidobacteriaceae > Telmatobacter. The sequence continues at coordinate 2,620 of DASRLI010000249.1, forward strand.
TCTCTGTTAGCTGATCCGATAGACTTAAGGAAGCGACCAGCCACTCCGGAGCCCCCTTGGATACCACCACCGAAGAACGCCTGATCCGCCCAGCCCGCAACGTCTCCGGAAGCCTGCGCCTGCCTGGAGACAAGTCGATCAGCCACCGCTACGCCATGCTGGGCGCCTTTGCTGAAGGGACTTCGCGCTTCACCAATTTCTCGACAGGCGCCGATTGTGCCTCGACTCTTGCCTGCATGGAAGCTCTGGGTGCAACCGTAAACAGAATTGGCACCGAGGCCGTGGAAATCACGGGTGTGGCAGGACGAGTGACACGCTCCGGCAGTCCGCTCGATTGCGGCAATTCCGGCTCGACGATACGCATGATTTCCGGTCTGCTTTCACCGCAACAGGGCAGCTTTACATTGATCGGGGATGCCTCGCTCTCTCGCCGTCCGATGGAGCGCATCCGCAGGCCGCTGGAAGCGATGGGAGCAAGGCTCACACTCACTGATGGCCACGCGCCACTGACGATTGCGGGAACATCGCTGAAGCCGATTGACTACACCACGCCTGTTCCAAGCGCACAGGTGAAGACATGCATACTGCTGGCCGGGCTGCAAACCGCAGGGACAACAACCGTGCGAGAGGCTGTCCGTACCCGTGACCACAGCGAGCTGGCCCTGCGCGCGTTCGGCGCAACGCTGACGCGCACAATGGATTCGGTTTCGATCATCGGCCCGCAGAAGCTCCATGCCATCGAGGCCGCTGTGCCGGGCGATCTTTCGTCCGCCGCTTTCTTTCTCTGCGCTGCTGCGCTTTTCCCTGGATCAGGGCTGTTGCTCGATTCTCTCGGGCTTAATCCGACGCGGGCCGCACTGCTCGACGTGTTGACCGCGCTGGGCGCGAAGATCGCGGTTCTCCACCTTGAGGAGAAACACGCTGAACTGGTGGGCACAGTGCAGGTGTCAGCACCGGACGAGGGACTTGGAACGACGGAGATAAGTGGCGCGCTAGCCGCACAGCTCATTGATGAGTTGCCGGCGCTGGCGGCCATTGCACCGTATACGAGTGGCGGAATCCGCATCCGCGACGCAAAGGAACTGCGCGTCAAGGAGTCTGACCGGATTACACTGGTGGCGAAAAATCTGCGCGCCATGGGGGCCGAGGTGGCCGAGTTCGAAGACGGCCTGGATGTACCGGGCGGCCAAACTCTGCATGGCGCCGTGATTGACTCCGGCGGCGACCACCGTATTGCCATGGCCTTCAGCGTGGCTGCGCTTCGCGCGGAGGGCGATACGCTGATCCAGGGCGCGGAATCGGCGGCCATCAGCTTCCCTGAGTTCTTCGATTTATTGGACCTTGTCGCAGAACGATAGAGAGCTTTCTTGAGGAAGCACCGTGTTGTTATTCAAAGAAGCAGGCCCGGCGGATAGCCGGGCCTTCCTTGTGTTCGAGCGGCGAGCTACTTGCCCGCGGGTATAGTCATCGAGGGCTCGTTGCCGGGTGCCGCGGGTGCTACACCAGGCACAACCGGCGTGGTGTTCACCTGGCCTTTGGCGGCTTCGCTGAGGTTGATGCCGTAGTGCTGCAGGGTGGCGGCCAGAACCTGGTACAGACCGGCGCGATCCTTGGCGTAGGCGGCGTGTGCCGCAATCAGCTGGTCTTCCGCAATGGCCAGGTTGCGCTGCTGCAAGAGCACGTTGGCAGTGGTGGATGCACCCAGGCGCAGCTTCTTCACCTCGGCGTCGAGGCTCTGCTGGTTGTAATCCCTTGCTGCAAGATCGGACTCTACCTGCGCACGATCGTTGGTGAGCGCGAACTTGGCATTCACAACCTGCATCCGGATCTGCGTATAAAGCTGCGCCAGCCGCAATTCTGCCTGGCGATACTCCATCAGCGACCGCTCCTGAACCGACTGTGCGTAGCGGTTGCGCAAGGGAATGTTCAACGAGAACCCAATGCCCTTGTCTGGAGCCGTGCTGTTAAACTCCTGGCTGAACGCCGTTCCATAGCCGTTGGCGCCGGTCGGGCAGGGGCCGCCGCAATAAATAGTGCTGAGGTTGGGATTTGCTGACCCGGCGACGCCTTGGCCTTGATAGTACCCGTATGCGTCTAGAGTGGGCAGCAACGCATTGCGTGCGCCCTTGAGCGTAATCTCGTCGTTGCGGAGCGTAAGCACGGCTTGCTCCAGCTCCGGTCTGCGCTGAAAAGCCTCCTGTACCAGAGCCTCCGCCGGTTGGCCTTCCTCTGGAATCTGCTCCAGACTCACGCGGTCTGTTGGAATCACCGGGGCAGCGGAAAGCGCGGGATCGTTCAAGTTGCGGGCGATGGCCTGCTTGATGATCTGCTGCTGATAGTTCAGAGCGCTCTGCGCGCTGATGAGGGCCTGCCTGTCAATCGCAACTGTCGATTGGGCGTTGACCACGTCCAGCGGGGCCATGGTACCGATCTCCAATTGCTTGCGGTTGTCACCCAAGAGCTGACTGCTCTGGTTCAGCGCGTGTTCCTTGGCCTGCACATCCTCATATGCCTGCACCAGGCCCCAGTAAATGGACTCGACTTGGTTGACGGTGTAGAGAATCTGCTGACGGAACGAAGAATCGACTATGCGCCGGTCGTTTAACGCCTGGTAGATGAAGCGCTTGTTGACCCATATGCCTGCGCCTTGCAGCAGATGTTGGGTTACTGTCGCTCTGAAGTTGGAAAGATACTCGGGACTATAGCGCGAAGTCGGATTGGTAGTTGCGGCGCGGTTGTTATTGAAACCAAACTGGAACATCGAGCCGGTCACGAAGCCCTGGTTGAAGGTGAAATTATATTGGTCGCTCGTGGTGGAACCCACCGAGAAGAAGCTCGTAGTAGGCAGATGGTCGCGGTCGAACGAAATGGTGGCGCCAAGAAAGGGATCGAGAGACTCCGGGGTTGGCCCGGCGCCAGCTGTGGTCAGCGACAAGCCGCTCACGCCGGAACCTGCGCCACCTGAGCCTACCGTGGTCCCGCCGGGTCCGCCGCCCGTGCTCAGAATCGTGGCCGATCCGCCCAGCGTATTAGCCACAAGTCCCGTCGGCACGCCCAGCGGCGCGGCTCCAGTTTTCGTGCGCAGAATGTCGGTGTCCGCGATGCTCAGATCATAGCGGGCAATCGCGATGTCGTAATTGTTCTCAAGAGCCAGCGCGATGGCGTCAGACAGGCTGAGGTAGATTTTGCCGTCCTTGACCATGTCGCTGAGCCGCACCGAATTTGCGAAACTTGCCTTGTCGATGGTCGTGGGACGGTACTTGTTGATGGGATTGCTGAGAAATCCAGCGTAGGGCTTGGAAAAATCGCGCTCGGTGGAACGGAGCGAAAACGGCTCTGTTGGAACTGGGGCCGGCTCAGCCGGCAACTCGGATGCTGCTTTGTCCGGACCTTTCGTCCCTGCCGGAGTCTGCTGGGAATATCCCGAAGGCACACACGACGCCAGTGTCAGCATGACCGCCGCCAATGCGCGCAGCTTCGTTGCTGTATGCTTGCGCCTCGCCTGTCTAGAATTGTCCTGCGCGGTCACTTCTTGCCCATCGAACACACGAGTACGGTGCAAATGCATGGTTCCTCTCCACGAATAGCTGAGGCATGTGGGTTGCCATTCTTCAAGACGTCCGGAGAGCCTCTCCGGACGCAAATTTGTGATGATCCGGGGCGATTTTCGAGTCCGGATCGCTGCTTGGCTCATCCAGCACTACGAGTTCTTTGCCAATTTCGTTCCATGCACCCCGGAATGCACTCTCTGCAGCAGCCTGATAGCCATCAAATGCAGAAAGCTGAGTATATCTTACTGACGCTTATTTCTTCTGCGAGCGGGTGGGTCGGGTACCCTTAGGTGCAAGTGGAAATTGATGAAAGAATTCGTTGAAAACGCGCCGGAGTTGCGGAACTGGAAGGTGACTTTGGCTTATGACGGGACGGATTTTCGGGGCTGGCAGGTGCAGCCCGGAGAGACCACCGTTCAGGGCGAGCTGCAGGCGGCTCTGGGACGCGTTACGGGGGAGACTCCGCTGCCCCAGGGATCCGGCCGAACGGACGCCGGGGTCCACGCATTGGGGCAGGTTGCGAGCGTCACTTTAGAGGCCCCCATCCCGCCACAGAATTTGCTGCGCGCCCTCAATCGGACACTGCCTCAATCGATTCGGATTCTCGAGGCGAGGATTGTGCCGGATACATTTCATGCGCGGCATTCGGCGGTGGCGAAGACATATGAGTACCGGATTTTTCGAGAGGAGATCTGCCCGCCGGTCCTAGCCCGCTATGTGCTCGCATACCCATGGCCATTGGACTTGGAGGTCATGCAGACGGCGGAGAGGTTGTTTGAGGGAGAGCATGACTTCCTCAGCTTCGCCGCTACCGATCCCGACCTGAGCAGCAGGAACTCTGAGTTGAGCGTGGACGATGAAGAGGAAGCAAAGGTGACTGCGATTCGGACGATTTCCTCCTCTGCGTGGGAGCGGCAGAGTGGGGAGGCAGGAGAGTTGCTAGTGTATCGCGTGAGGGGAAACGGGTTCCTGCACCACATGGTTCGCAACCTGGTGGGAACCATGGTGGACGTGGGGCGAGGGCGGCTGAAGGCTGGAGATATTCCGGGGATTCTGGCTGCGCGGACGCGGGCCGCGGCGGGACCTACGGCCCCGGCGCAGGGGCTGTTTTTGCACTCCGTGGAATATGGCGAGGATGCTTAAAACGGGCGTTGAAAGGTTGGCCCAAGTGGTGCTTCGAAAGCGCTAAACGGTCGCTTGAAAGGTTGCGAAACAGGGCCAAATGTTCGCCTATAATGTCGTACTTTCTTGAGCACTTAACCTTTTCAGCAACCCAATTCGGCTATTTGGCTGCTGGAAAGGTGCCTAAAGTAGCCAAAGGGCTGTCGGGGATTACCCGAAAAGTGCGCAAAAGAGGCCTAAATGGGGCTAAAAGATGGAGTAAGGTGCTGAAAAAGCGTAGTTTAATTGCGTTTTTGCTGACTGTGGAGCGCGTGTCGTTTGTGATTGGTCTGGTTCCGGCGGAGAGACCACGGAGGAGCAATCCCAGGTCCCAAAATCGGGACCGATTCGACTTCGCTCACGGCAGGCTCGGGGGCACCCGGCTGAAAAGGCGTCGTTTCCTTGGGTTTACGCTGACTGTGGAGCGAGTGTAACAAGGGCAGCTAGTCAGCCCCGCTTCGCGGGTGTAGCAAGTCAGCGAGTCTGCGGGTCTTCGCTCGATGGGCTCCGTGCTCGTTGGCGGGTTGGCTGAACCGATTGTGATTGGCATGGTGCTGCTAACCTGAAACCACTGGCATGCCCCTCTTTTTCCGCAGCTCGTCTTTCTCGCGCGTCACTGCCTTAGCGGCGCAGAGGCCTGTACACGAGGCATTCGCGTGGCTGCACGGAAACCCAAAGACGATCATGGATTGGCAGGCGGGGCTGGTGGCTATTCCTGCGCCTCCTTTTGGCGAGCAGGCGCGCTCGGAGTGGCTGGCGGCCCGGTTTGCAGAGGCCGGGTTGATCGATGTTCAGACTGACGCGGTTGGGAATGTATATGGGACGCTGGCGGCTGTGAAACTGCCTCCCGAAAGCTCAGGGCCGGTGGTCGTGCTCTCCGCGCATCTCGACACGGTGTTCCCCGCAGAGACGCCGCTGCATCCTGTGATGGACGGCGACAGGCTGCAGGCTCCGGGGTCTTGCGACAATGGCGCTGGTGTCGCTGGGATGCTGGCCATTGCCCGGGCGCTGGTGGAGGCAAAGATCGAGTTGCCCGCGCCGCTGATCTTTCTGGGCAATGTGGGCGAAGAGGGTGAAGGCGATCTGCGCGGGGTTAGGCACTTCTACAACCAGAGATCGCTGGCCGGGCGCGTTGCGGCGCATATTGTGCTGGACGGCGCGGGGGCGGACTCGGCAGTAACCCAGGCGCTGGGGAGCCGGCGTTACCAGGTGACGATCAACGGGCCCGGTGGGCACAGCTTTACCGATGCGGGTACGGCCAACCCGATTGCCGCGCTGGCTACGGCGCTGGCGACGCTGTCGGAAGTCTCATTGCCCGAGGAGCCGCGCACCACTCTAAACGTGGGCACCATTCGCGGCGGTACCAGCGTGAACTCGATTCCGGAGAGCGCACAAGCGGCGATTGATCTCCGCTCTACCGATCCGGGACAGTTGCTGCGGCTTGAAGTGGCATTGCATCGGGCGGTTGAAGATGCGGTGGCGCACTGGAACGGCCGGGTAAAGGTGGGCACGGCGAATGGGGAAAAGCCTCTCAGCTTCACTATTGTCAAGATTGGAGATCGGCCCGCGGCTAACTTGCCCGGCGACTCTCCCCTGCTTGAGGCTTTGCGGGCAGTGGACCGGCATCTGAGATTGCGAACAGATCTGCGTTTGGGATCGACGGACGCCAATATTCCGCTATCGCTGGGCGTTCCTGCGTTGTCAATGGGAGCGGGGGGCGACGGCGGCGGGGCGCATACGCAGGCTGAGTGGTATTCGGCCAAGGATCGCGAGTCGGGGCTGAGGCGGGTGTTGCTGCTGACGCTGGCGATGCTGGAGTGGGCGGCAGAGCAGTAGGGCGGTGGCCGGGCATTGCAGAACGCAGGTCCCCGCCACGGCGGGCAGGCATTCGACTCCGCTTCGTCCGCCGCGGCAGACTACGGTCGCTCGGGATGTCGGGCGCTTTCGTATTTGGGGATGTGCAGCGCGGCTGATGCTGCACCTGTTTCAAAGCAGTTTGAAGTAAAACTCTGTGGCTTCTCGCCCTTGCGACAAGAAGCAGTCGCAAGGATGGGGCCCACCTACCTTTTGTGGGGAGCCCGAATTTGCTGTATTGAATTCCCAGGTCCCAAAATCGGGACCCATTCGGCTTCGCTCAGGGCAGGCTCTGGGGCACCCAATCCTTACGTGGTCGATGAAAATGCTCTACACTCCGCGCATGCGTGTATCCGCTGCCTTGTTCGCTGTGACTCTTGCGGGCGCCTCTGTCTGTTCCGCGCAGTCCCCTGTCGCAGGGCAGGGATCGCCGATGATGCTGAAGGCTACTTCACAATCGGATTCTCAAGTGGAGATCATTTTCTTCAACGGGGTTATCTACACGGGCGAGGGGCTTGCTGAAGGTAAGCCGCGAACTGTTGAGGCGATGGCGGTTGGCGGGGGCAAGGTGTTGGCCATGGGCAGCAACGCGGAGATCAAGCGGCTGGCGGGGCCGAAGACGCAGATGCGCGATCTGAAGGG
>DASRLI010000250.1:0-4011 GCA_035648535.1 Occallatibacter sp.
GCCAGGAACCTCTATGCAGGCTGCGGCCTGGATCGTCTGCACCACCGCCGCCTTCATAACCGCGCGTAACCGCCAAATCGTCCAACATCGCCAATGGATGGCTCGCTCCTATGCAGTCACGTTTACCTTCGTCTCCAGCCGTGTGCTCAATCTCTGGCCCCGCTATTGGAGCCATCTTGGCGATACTCTCGCTGCTGTCGGCGTGATCGCTTTCACGCTTGCTTCCCTGCTTGTTGTGGACCTCGCCCTCGACTGGCGCGAGCTCACCACTCGTCATTCTTGATGGTCGCCTTGGTGCTCCACAAGGTAATGGTCACGCCCAACCCCCTGGAGACGCCAAGTTCAAAAGTGAGCGTAGCAGAGCCGATGGCTTAGGGCTTACCTTCCGGCAATGCATGACATCAGGCAGCGAAAGTCGACTGGCTGCTAGGGCTCAGCGGGGTAGCCAAGACTAATTTGCAGGTGGTCGAGAATCTTCCGCGTGATCGTCGGCTTGTCGAGTTGCGAGTTATGCCGTTTGCCGTAGACGAAATCCCCAACGAACCAGCCCATCGCTCCACCCGCCATTACGTCCCCGGGGAAATGCATGTTGGCCGCCAGACGGGCGCCCACCACCCCGCCCGCGTAGGCGTAAACCAGGATTTTCACCCATAGCTTGTGCGGATATTCATGGGCGAAGATCGAGGGCACAATTACTTGCGGCTTAAGAAAAGCGTGATCTGTTTTCGGCAATCCCAGTGGGACCGCGCTGAAGATAGAAATACTACCAATCTCGGCAGGTTCCAACTGGCCGGACGGTTGGGTCCCGGAAAACCGGCGGCCACGGAGCACTTGGAAGTAAACCGCCATTGTTCGTGCAGTGTAGATGGCCGAGTACCACGCAATCCGGAGAAGTGCGTTCTTGGAACCGGTGGAGACGCTACCGATGATAGTTCTTAACAAGTATGTCGATGAAGTTCGATATCACTAACAGTTCATACTCGCTGTCCGCGTCGGGTCTTTTGTACTCTGCATTTCGCGGGTCGGTCTTCAATGCGAAACGTCCGCCACCGCGGCGCGAAACTGCGAAGCAGGCACCGGCGCCCGTCCCCCAAAACGAATATCCATCATCGCGTTCTTCTCGAATTGCACCTCGCCGCCTTTCGCGATCACATTCGAGTATACGGACCATGCCAGCCCGTAATACCCGAACGCCATCCCGACATAGGGCGAACTCTGCGACACCGCTGCGCCTAACAATCCAAATCCAGAAACGCCACCCAGAGTTCGGCCTGAAACGTTGGCATTGGGTCCGGAAGTCGCCGCGGAGCCGGAAGCGCCCAGCGCACTGTGGTGCCCCGCATCATTGTCCGCGGACTTACTGGCAAGGAGCAGAGAAATCACGGGCGCGATAAAGCGCGTCTTCGATTCCTGTACCTGAACTCCGCCCTCCGAATCCACCTTTATAGGGGCCGATCCGCTGCCCTCCGCAGCAGCCAGCGTCGCTTGTGTGCCGAGCGCGGGTACATCCGGCGCCCTGGGCCTCAAATTTGCAATCTCAGGGGCCAGTTCCACCTTCTGAAACGTGAAGCGCAACCGGCCGGCACGATGGAAGGATCGGGCACCTTTTGCCATGGTCACCATTCCGAGCAAATGCGTTCCCTCGGGAAGCACCAATTTGTGATCTGTGGAAAATAGCGGCGCGGCGATCACCGCATCCACTGTCTGCCCTTGTCTTGCGGACGCTGAATCCAACGGTGTGAGCAGCCGCACGCGCGCCACGCTATCGGAGCTTGGCTGCGATCCCAATTGGGCCAGATCGGTAACCTTCACGGGTTCTGCACCGAACTGCAGCGCTTCCTGCAAAGGCGCATCGAAACGTGTGCCGCGCCGCATGTATTGGGGATGATACGGCAACTTGGCCCACAAGAAGTCTACTAGCTTCTCCTTTTTATTGGGACCGCGCACAATATCCATCAAACCACCACTGCGAGCGTTAACGGCATCTTGGATCTTATCTTTTACCGTCTGCTTGGCAGTACCCAGCGTCCCGCCGTTGGAGCTCTTGGGCGCCGCGCCGTGCTTCTTCCGCGATGGTTCGATATAGATGGAGTTCAGCCCTATCGTTTCCGCTGTATGCAATGGAAATTTCTTGCCGTCCGAAAGGGTTACGCCGTCAAACTCGACGAAAGCGTTGCGAAGCGGCGTGAAATCGCCACCGACCATGGCGCGGATCCGTTGCCATTTATTGACCGGTTGAACAGCAGTCACTCTTCCTGTCACTGAGGACCCCATGGGCAGGACTTCTCGGTCGAACGCAAAAACCGATTCCATGACCTTTCCTTCCACAGGGGCTCCGAGGCGTTTGGGAATTCGTTTGGTCAGGTAAAGGCGCAGCGGTACTTCCGATGCAACAGTCAGAGAAACGGTGGGAGCTTCCATCTCCGCTACGTTTTCCCCAACCTTCGAGCCTGCCTGCCAGGCCACGAGAAACAGTGCAGACGCCGCGAGAAAACACATGGCGCATTTACCACCTTAGGACTCGATGATAGCACCGCACAATCCTGCGCAGACGCTCGTCAGTTGTCTCTTGCCGACGTTCTGTGGATGAGCACCGGTACGAGCCACGCCTCTTCCAGCGAGGAACTGACGGGTATGGACTGAGGGGGATCGAGCCGCCTTTATGGCGGGGTCGAGCGCGTCGCCCTTACTGGTGAGAGATTCCTCCGAGGCCTTAGAGGTGCTCGTGAGGAACGTCGAACAAGAAGGCGGGGAGGTCGCTGGAAGATAGTTAATTCGACGGAAAGTGTGCGCGTTAGGGAACTGTCCGTTCATATCTTCTTAAAGTATTGCGAGCAGGATTTGGTGGTGCCGGGCAAGAGTTCAAAATGCACAACAGCGGGTTACCAGAGGTATTTATTCGCGATCAGTCGCGCAGCATCTTCGATAGCTAGTGAGAACAGCCCTTCGCACCAGCAATCGGAATAGATCCTCCCTGACGCCGCAGCGTTTACCAAGACGGCGCACTTGGCCGCGTAGTCGCGCGATACGTAGAATTGCCGAATGCGTCACCTTCATGGAGATCTGCGCATCTCCCAAAAGACCCAGAACGGCTCGCGCCAGGTTAAAGGTTACTATAATATCTGGTGGTCTTTTCGCCTGAATCGTTGCGTTGCGCCGAAAGCAGATCGCGTAAAACGCGCGGCAGTGCAGGGTCGTCGCCAGCCGATTGATCCGGCCGAACTCAGCGCGATTCGCGCTGCACTTTGGCCTCGTCGCCAAGCCGACACGATTCCCGGAGATCGAGAAACTCCCGGTAGCACGGTGCACAGTGGATTACATGCTTCCAGTGGGAATCCTCTTCCAGGTCCTCAAATCGGGTCGATCGTACTGCGAGGTCCCGCAGGACATCCGTTCCGGCGCAACCGTGCCGTTCTGGATTGGGGTATGAGGCCTGCACCGCCGTTTGATATTCGCGTTGCAAACGATCCCACTTCTGTTCGGGTGATTCGCCCTTCATGTTCGCCAATCAGTAAATTATGGCATACGCCGCCGTCCTGTGTGCAAGGGCTTTTGTCGAGACTTTTGCGGAAAGTTGCGCTTCATCCACCGCCAGAACCGCTTCTTGAGTGCCTCCGGCTTTTGGTTACCGAGCCGCTGAGCGACTTCCTCCCAGGTGTAACCCTGGCGCAACATCTTGAAGACCTCCCGGATCTCCTGGCGATGATCCTCGTCGATGCGGCGTTCGATCAGATCGAGTAGTAAGCGCTCCTGATAGATCTCGTCGTAGCGCTTCGGGTCAGCGGGACCATTACCGTAAAGGTCTCCTTCGAGCGAGTCCAGGGCCAGGGGAACCGTGTGGTTGATGTGCCATCGGGAGTCGCCTGCGGCCAGGTCCCGCGCTTCCCACATGGCACGCACCAACACACGGCGCCACGGCCAGATCCCGGCGTCTTCGCCGTGCCGCTCCCACAGCTTGTGAACAGTGATCTCTGCCAGCTCCGAAACACGCTGAACGTCCCCGAGTCTGTA
>DASRLI010000251.1:0-22720 GCA_035648535.1 Occallatibacter sp.
CGGATTTGGGAGAAATACATATGAGAAACATGCGGATGGTTGTGATGTCGATGACGGCGGCGCTTGCGCTTGCCGGTTGCCTGCCGGCTTTAGCGCAGACGCAGTGGGATGTGACGAAGACGATGCATATCGGTGGAGAAGGTGCGTGGGACTATGTGACTGTCGATCAACAGTCGCACAGACTGTTCGTCACGCGAAGCACTCACACCATGGTGATCGACTCCGTCACGGGAAAGACTCTGGGCGATATTCCGGGGCAGAAGCGGTCGCATGGCACGGCAATTGTTCCGGAGCTGGGGCGCGGGTTCATCTCCGACGGCGGTGGAACCGGCGCCATTGTGGTCTTCGACCTTAAGACTTACGCCGTGTTGGGAACGCTGGCAGCGATGCCCGATGCGGACGGCATTATCTATGACAAGTCGCAGGATCTGGTTCTGACTGTTTCCGGCGACGGTAACGCGCTGATGACCTTCAAGCCAAGTGTCGATCCGGTGAAGGGCAAGATCGATCCGCCGATCGCGCTGGGTGGCGCGCCCGAGTTTCTGGCCGTCGATGGAATGGGCAAGGCCTACGTCAACCTGGAAGACAAGAGCCTGGTAGCGGTGGTGGACCTGAAGACGCGGAAGGTGATTGCGCGCTGGCCCGTTGCACCCGGCGGCCGACCTGTGGGGATGGCAATTGACAGGAAGACGCACCGCTTGTTCATCGGCTGCCGCAATCCTCAGAAGCTGATCGTAATGAGTGCGGAAGACGGCAAGGTACTGGCCGACCTGCCCATCGGCGCGGGCGTGGATGCAACCAAGTTCCACGACGGCCATGCCTTTGCGAGTTGCGGCGACGGCACGTTGACCGTGGTCAGCGAGAAGGCAGGGAAGTATGAAGTGGAGCAGGTAGTCAAGACGCCCAATGGCGCGCGGACCATGGGCGTGGAAGACTCCACGAATTCGCTCTATCTGCCGACAGCGGAGTTTGAGGCGCCTGCGCCGGGAGCAGCTTCACAGCGCCCGAAGGCAAAACCGGATACTTTCATGATCGTGGTTGTGGGGAAGAAGTAGCCGCAGCTGCGTTCCGACCCGGGCTCGCGTGCCGGATTCAAATCTGATTCCAAGAAAGGAAGCCGTCAACTCTGACGGCTTCCTTTTTGTTTTGTGCAGCTCATCCCAGCTCGATGAGTTCGCATTCGTCTAACGCGGCAAGCTCGAATCGGGAGTACCCCGTGCCGTTTGCGACAGCCATTGTTTCGCCGGACCTTACTGCATGGGCTGAACGGAAGCTTCCTTTTACACCGATGCGGATGCCGGTCATGCGAATGGGATCGAAGTACGCAGTATCGGAATGTCCAGAGAGATTAACCAGTTGCAGCAGATGCCGATCGTTCTGCCGCATCAGCGTGATCTCGACGAGGGGATGCGCGTTGGTCGTGAGCTGGCGTCCGTTGGGAAGCATACTGTCGATCAGGTCGCTCATGAGCTTTGAGTGGGCTTCGGAGCTGTGCCTGTAATAGAGGCCACCGAGATCCCAGGTCAGCCACGCGACCCCTCCGCTTCCGATGCTCTTCATCACCAGACCCGGATCACTGGTATCTTTCCAGTCGATATGCACGAATTCCGGTGGGCCATACATCGAAGGCGGGATGAACGTGATGGCACTGTCGGCCTCTGCCTTCACCTGCAGATAATCTCCGTACATGAAGACGACATCCGTATCTTTCAACGATGGGAACAGTGCTTTGTTGCGAATGCGAAAGTAGGCGCCGTCTGGGTCTTTCCATAACTTCACCGTCGGCGCAACTTCAAACTCCGGTGCGGCAGCGCTGGCGATGATGAGCCGTCCCCCGCCTTGCACATATTCTTCGAGAGCCTTTGGCGTTTGTCCCGGCGAGATCACAAGATCCGCGTCACGTTTCCCTAGCCAGTCAAGATTCTCGACCGCCGCAAACGGAATGTGCAGCTCGGTCAGCAAGCGGAAGAAGCCTCGATACGAATCCTGTGCAATGCGAAAGCCAACGCCAACGCCTCTTGGAGCTAGAAGCAAGACGCGCGCTTCGCTCGTTTGTCCGGCAAAGTACTGTTCGTGTTCTTTGAGCCATGCGTAAGCTGGAATCGCAACTTCGATCGCAGCCCTGTCCTGTTGCTCGGCGAGGGTTCCGTGCACGTTGAATGCGGCCGCTCCACCATTAGCGACGTCCTGCCAGATGCGCGTGCGAATCTCCGCCTGCGGAACGGTCGCAAATCTCCACGGGTAGTCGATAAACGACATTCCCTGGCAGACGACGCCCTTGTCTGGGTAGCTGTTCTTCCACTGATTGGTGTTGTCGCTGGCCGAGTAAGGCCACAGCGGCAATGGGCGCCGGACCGCCGTGTTCGCTTCACCGTAAGCGATATCTGAAATCTCGGGCGCCATGCCGAGCACCGCGCAGCCGGGACGCTTGCTCTTTACCAGCGCGCGGATGGCAACGGAAACAGTCACGCCGGCGTCGTGCAGAAAAACGTGATAGTCGTCGTCGGGGACATCGGGCACATCGCGGCCGAAGCGCGCGCGATAGAGACGCTCGCAGTTGTCGCAGTGGCAAAGACCCAGGGGATTCCCGCTGTAATCCGCCGCAGGATTGCTGAAGGCGTTAAAGAAGCAGCCATCGACATCGTATCGGTCCAGAGCTTCGCCGAGAATTTCGAGCGACTTCTGCTTGTACCATCCGCCGTTGATGCAGGCCTGGTAGAGCCCGTTGTAGATTGCCGGCTGGCCATCCGCCCGCTTGAAAAACCATTCCGGATGGGCATCGTAAACGTCCTTGTGGGCCTTGCTGAAATCCCAGCGGCTCACCACGCGGATCTTGTGGGCATGCGCCTCGCGAACTACCTCGCCAAATGTGTCCTGGCCCTTGGGAAGGTACGAGCTGACGTATTCAAACTGCACACTGCTCGGATAATGCGAGGTAATTCCACCCGCCGACATCATGAGAACATTGGCGTTGAAATTCGCTACGTCCGCAATGAATTGTTTTGGGGCGAGTGCGGCATCGGTTTCGCGAAGATTGGTCTGCAGCCAGCGAATGGGTTCAGTCATCCACCATCCGGGCCCAGCACCCTGCGACGTTTGGCCCGAAAGAAGCGCGATAGCGGCATGCGAGGACGGAATCGAAACTGAAATCGCCGTTGCAGCGGAGGCTTGAAGAAAGGTTCTGCGGTTCATGCGCGTCTCTTCTCCTTACATTGGGAAGCTTACGGCATTTCCTGGATCGTTATGCTCTTTTTTGAATTCGAACAGGGGCGCCGCGCTTTACTCTGCTTCCTTGACCGCTTCGACAGCTTCCTTGCCGGGGTCCAGCACCTTGAACCCTTCGCTCGCGGCCGCTTCAAGCAACCTGGCAGAAGCCGACACAAACATGATCTCGGTGCCCTGAAACATTTCGCGAGCCGCCAACGCAGCGCCCAGTTGCAGGGCGTCGGTCCAGCGCAGGGTGGTACGGTCCAGAAGCTCGCGCGCGGATTCAAGCACGCCCGGGTTCAGCGGCTGCTGGACCATCCGCGCCGATTCCATGCGCAGAACCGCGAGCGCCGACGTGGCATCTTCCGGAGTGATATCGCCGGCCCGCTCGCGGCGCCGAAGGGCGGCGTAAACCTCCAACGGTGTCGATGCAGAAATCAGCTTGCGATTATCCTCCGCCGCCTCCATGAGGCCGATCAGCGCATCCGTTCCCGGCTCCTGCACAAACAGCTTGATGAAAGCTGTGGCCTCAAGAAAGTAGAAGCTCACAACTCACCCCGTTCTTCTTCCATGGTCTCGGCGAGCGGCTCGCCCTGCATGGCAACGGGATGGAAGCGCTGTGCTTCCTCGGGAATGCCGGCTTCTGCACGATTCAGGCGAATGGTCGTGGTGGGGTAAGCCGGTGTCTTGGGATTGGCTATCTTGCTGGTCATCACCACGCCGCGCTGAATGGCTTCGGCGAGCACCATCTGACGTGTCTCGGGATGCTGATTCCAGCGGTAGGTTTTGCGCGGCAGAAAGGAATCGCGAAACCATTTGAGCGCGATGAAAGCGTGACCGCCGCGCTCAGCCTCGGCCAGCGCCGCGCTCAGTTCCTTCACGCGCGCATCCATATCGGCAGGAAGCACTGCCTCCTGGGTATCGTCTTCCTCCTCGGGAACGTGGACGGTAAACGTCCGCGGCGAACGCGCTGCGCGAGGAGAAGGTTCACTGTCGTCAGTGCGCTCAAAGTAGATGCGCACCTCGTCATCTTCAGGCGACCAGGTATCCGCGGAGGCATTGCGCCGTTTGCTGCGCCCGCTCTCGCTGCATAGCTCAACAATTGCCTGATATCCGGGAGGTGCAAGAAAGCGCAGCGCACGCACCAGGCCGGGGTCTTGCGAAAATGCAAGCTCGTTCAAAGCTTCTTCAATAATTTCTTCCGCAGCGGGAATGCTCAAGTTGGCGCCATCTATGCTGCTGGCTGCAGCTTTCGTCGATTTCATCTCTTCTCTCCGTATGTGCGTCTCCCGCCCCAGAAACCGGCGGCTGCTCCGTCCTGCCGTTTGGCGGCCCAATAAAATGGAGCTGTGTCGCGCCCCAGTGCGCGAAAGACAACAGTCTTCTTTCTAAACCTGTAACAATTGCGTCCAACTCAGCGCTGTTCAGTCCACCGTAGTGCTGGTCACGCCTGCCCTGGCTTGGGTGAGTCTCTATGCGTGTGATGAATGGTTCTGCGGACTTATGAAAATATCCGTCCAGCGAAAATGGCCATTGCATTTCTCGAAATCAATGTGGACGGGACTAGTTCTGCATAAGGCCTTTACCTGACAAAAGCCATTTTTCAGCTTTCTTTTTTACTTCACATAGGTTCGAGAAATACTTTAGGGCCTGTTAAAAATTGCCGGGCCCTCATTAAAGTTCAAAGCTTTACATGGGACAGTGTACCCGAATTCTCATCCAAGCGCACTGCAAAATCATACAGTTATGCGCTTCGAGCTCCAGTCCCGGCAAAAAGTCGCGCCCTCCCCGCATACACCTGCGACGCCAGAGTTCGTACAATGGAAGTTATGCGCCGTTGTTTTCTGTTGCTGTTGCTCGGCTGCCTGGCTTCAACCGGACCGCGCGCCTTGGCCCAGGCATTCGACCTCGCCGGACCCAAAGTCGATGTTCACGTCAAGCGTGGCAGCGTCACTCTGCCGATCTCAGAGACCCCAAATCTGCTGCCGGGCGACCGGCTCTGGATTCATCCTGACCTGCCTGAAAGCCAGTCCACACACTTTGTGCTGGTTGTCGCCTTCCTGCGCGGTGCCACCAATCCGCCCCCTCCGGAGTGGTTCACCCGGGTCGAGACTTGGACCCGCGAGGCGCGGGAGGAGGGTGTGTTTGTCAACGTTCCCTCCGAAGCGCAGCAGGCCCTGATTTTTCTGGCTCCGGAGACCGGCGGCGACTTCAATACTCTGCGAAAAGCGGTGCACGACCGGCCCGGTACCTTCATCCGCGCCGCCCAGGACCTGCAGGCCGCCAGTTGGGACAGGATGAGGGTGGAATCCTTCCTGGCGCAGGTCAAGGTCACATCCCAGACCGACCCCAAGTCACTGAAAGAACACGCTGAGATGGCTGCTCGCAGCCTGGGAATCAAGATCAACCAGGATTGCTTCGAAAGGCCCCCTGACCAGCAGGTCTCCTGCCTGTCGCTGAATTCGGCGGGGTTGGTGCTGGACGACTCCAATGCGCAATCGCTGGTGGCGCAACTGACCAGCGGAAGCACGACAGACCTGATGAACCAGATCAGCTATTCGAGCATGGCCGGTGGAGGCGCCTACAGTCCTTATATCGGCGCAATCGTGGACACTGCGAAGATCCTCTCCTCGCTGCACACGGCGCATTTTCAGTACATTCCTGCGCTGGCATTGCCGTCTGACGAAACGCTCAACCTGCGGCTGAACATGCCGCCCTCATTCCGCAATCCCAAGTCGGTGGTGGTGGTCGGTCTGCCGCCTCTCGGTCCGGCCAAACCGGAGCCACTTCACCCTGTCGTTCCTGCGGATAGCTTTTGCGCTCAGAAGCCCGGCCTTGTGCTGCCCGCCGAAGGTGCGCCGATGATTTTTTCCTCCCAGTTGGCTCACGATCTCACCTTGCATATCGATGCCAGGACCGGCTCAAAGAGTTCTCCCGCAACCGGGCCAATCGATTTGCCGGTACTGGCCGACCCCTCAAAAGGCGGCCTCGTCCTCAAGCAACCAGCCCCTCCGCTGCCCCCCGGCGAGCTGACTGGCGTCATCCGCGGCAAGTGGGGCTTTGACAACTGGAATGGCCCGCAGTTCCACCTTCTTTCGTCTCAGCCGGGCGGCTGGACGCTGGCCACAGCGGACCAGTCCGCGCTGGTGGTGGGCCGTGAAGACACCCTGCATTTTGAAGGACAGGGTACGCTTTGCGTCGACAGAGTCGAGGAACAGGCCGGCACCGGAATACCGAAAAAGCTGATCTGGAAGTCACCAAAGCCGGGGGCGCTGGATGTGTCAGTACCCATGAAGGAGGCCGCTCCAGGGCCGGTTACCGTGTCCATCTATCAATTCGGTGTCGAGAAGCCGGAAACAATTGCCATGACGGCTTTTGCCGACGCAGCCTCTCTGGATCGTCTCACGCTGAGCGCCGGCGATCTGGGCGCGCAGCTAAAAGGCACCCGTCTGGACGAGGTGGCAAAGGCTGACCTCGATGACATTTCGTTCACGCCCTCCACTCTCAGCCGGGTTGAGGACCACGACCAGCTCCTGATGAAAGCGACAGCTTCCACGGCTCGCCTGCAGCCAGGAAAACAATACTTTGCGAGCGTGGAGTTGAAGGACGGCCGTTTGCTCAAAGCGCCGGTTACCGTAGAGCCGCCGCGGCCGCAGGTTGTCTTGCTCAGCAAGGGCACTCAGGGAGACGCCTCCGTCGCGCCTTCCCCCGTTCAACTGGGTAGCCCGGACGACTTGCCCCTCGAGGGACGCCTGGTCTTCTTTCTCAAGTCCACCGTGCCAGTTAAGTTTCCCCGCAACCAGAAGGTCGAGGTGGCCTCAGACGACAGCAGCTTCAATACTGTGCTGTCTCTGGCCGACGGCAGCCTGATGCTTGAGGACGCAAAGACCGCGATGGGAAGCGTGGAGCCGCTTACACGCTTCGGCGCGTCTGCCTTCGGGCCGCTCCGCGTACGCGTTTTGTCAGCAAATGGGGCTACCGGCGACTGGCTGCCGCTGGGAACGCTGGTGCGGCTCCCCGGCTTCAAGGAGCTGCGCTGTCCGCGCGCGGTGGCCAAGCCGTGCACGCTGACCGGAAGCAACCTGTTTCTGGCCGCTTCAATCTCTGCCACCACGGAATTCGAAAACTCCACCGAGGTTCCGG
The DNA here is from genome assembly GCA_035648535.1 of Occallatibacter sp. Taxonomy (GTDB): domain Bacteria; phylum Acidobacteriota; class Terriglobia; order Terriglobales; family Acidobacteriaceae; genus Telmatobacter. Next base: position 7,351 of record DASRLI010000251.1, read on the forward strand.
CGGATTTTACGGGAACCCAGCTGACTGTGCCCCACCCGGCCAACGGGATCCTCTATCTGAAGCTGCGCGATGATCCGGCTACGGTGCAGACACTCACGCTGCCGGTAACGCCTGCCAGCGCGGCAGATTCGAAGGCAGCAACGGCGCAGGCTCTGCCGGCTGCCATTCCTCCGGCCACGCCGACCGCTGCTCCGCCGCCTGCTGCAACTCCGGCCACAACCGAACCAGCAAGTCCGCCGACCGCCCAGGACTCAGCGCCCGCACCACCGAAGGATTCATCGCCCAGCAAGCTCTGAATCGGCCCGGCTGAAACCTTACCGGATGCACAGCGGAATTTGAGAACGCGATTCTACAGCATTTTCGAGTTGAGTGTTATCACAACTTCGGGTGCCCCATCCTTTGTGCGTTCTTTGCGCAAAGGATGGGAGACCACTGACATCCATCGCAGCTATAAACACCCCGGCCGAAAGCGCTCTAGTTGAAGTAGGCCTTGTTCATCTCGGCAAAATGAGCCTTGTCCGCAGGCAGTTCGTCCAGCGCAAAGATCGCGTTCTGCGCGCACACAGATGCGCAATTGCCGCAATCGATGCACTCGTCGGGGTTGATGAACACCTGGGACACTGTTCCGGCAGCCGCATCGGCAGCCATAGGCGCGATCGCCGCGGTGGAACATTCCTCTACACAGACAAAATCCTTCGTACAAGCATCAGTAACTACGTAAGCCATTAAGAAATTGCTCCTTGCTTTCTTTCGGGGCACATTGCATCTGCGACGTAACCCTCGATTCTGAGGCTATCGAGCCGTCCGCCGCGTTACCGTGACCGGAGTCACGCAAGAACTGCGAATCCGCGCGGCTGCAGAATCCGGCTCCGTTGTTCCGGGCCTGATTTTCAGCCGCCGGGGAACGATATTCTGAATGCATGTCCAGGCTTCTTGCTTCATTTATTGCAGTTCTGCTTTTCATGCCGGTTCTCGCGCCCGCAGGCGCCGCCCCAAAAGCCGCCACTCCTCCGTGGAGCTTCGCAATCTCCGGCGACAGCCGCAACTGCGGCGATTTCGTCATGCCCGCCATCGCAGCCAAGGTCAAGGCGGAGAATGACGTCTTTTACTGGCACCTGGGCGATTTCCGCTGGATCAGAATGCCTGACGAGGATTTCCTGTCGATGGAGCCCCTCAGCACCCGGCTCTGGCTGTCCGTCAATATTGCCGACTACCGGCAGCAGGCATGGGACGACTTCCGGGTCCACCAACTGGCGGCTTTCGGCTCGACTCCGGTTTTTCTGAGCCGAGGCAATCACGACACCGTCGCACCCATGACGCGCGATGGCTACATCGCAAAATTTTCCGATTATCTCAACCGTCCTCAGATTGCAGCCCAGCGCCAGGCCGACGGCGCGGCTGCTGCTCCCATTGGCCCCTGGTATCACTGGACTCGCGACGGCGTCGACTTCATCACCCTCGACAACGCCAGCCCGGGAGAGTTTTCTGACGCACAGTTGGCATGGCTGCGCACGGTGCTCGACCGCGATCTCGCGGCGAATTCCGACGTCCGCACCATCGTGGTCGGCATGCACGAGGCGCTGCCCCACTCCACCAGTTCGGACCATGCCATGGACGCATGGAGTCGAGGCGACACCACGGGCGAGCAGATCTACAACTGGTTTTACGCAGCCCAGGCGGCCGGCAAGCACGTGTATCTGATCGCCAGCCACTCCCACTACTACGCACCGAACGTCTACGAAACGCCTTATTGGCGCCGGCAGGGCAAGGTTATTCCCGGCTGGATCATCGGCATTGCCGGCGCCCATCGATACAAGCTGCCTGAGGATTCCGGCAAGGGCTCCCTGACCACCATCTACGGCTACATGCAGGGAACGGTCAACGCCGACGGGTCCATTGCGTTTGCATTGCACCAGCTCTCTGAAGACGACCTGGTGCAGCACAGATGGCCACTCGCGCCGCTCTATGCCATCCACGAGTGTTACATCCATAACACCGACGGCCCAGCGGCAGGGAAGTAGCGCATGGCAATCGCATGAATCCATTTTGTTAACCAGGCTGATTACGATTTCTATCGCGCCGGAGGCGCAGCGGTCGTTAGCCCCGCGCTTTAGCGTGGGGAATGCAGTCAACAATAGCCATTCAGCCCCGTAGGGGCGATGCAAACCCCGATTGTCGCTCTGTCTTTTTTGTTCATGCGATTGCCCTGGGAAGTAGCAGCCCGTTCATTCGCCACCTGGGCCCGGATGCTTGGCGGCAACCGCCCAGACAACTCGACGATTTAAACCCGCCCCCCCAGCCAGCAGCCGGCAACCTCTTTTGAAATCAGCGATCTGAGAACCCAAATGGTCTGTCCTTCCGAATGCGGGAATTCGCGCCGATGCCGATGGATCTCCAGCCGTGCCGCGCGTCACTGAAAACCCACATGGATTTGGATTCCGATATAGTTTGTGGCGTGCGGCGAAGATCTGGATGGATCGGGATCGGCTGCGAAGATGGCCGCCGTGCCTGGGGGGCCTGACTTTACCGGCAAATGCCGTTCGCACCTGAAGGCCGTTCCCCGGCCGCCGCGTCACTTGGGTAACGTTATGACTGCCATGGGCAGTGCCAGCCGCCGCGATTTTCTTAAGGATTGCCTCGCAAGTGCCGCGGCTCTTAGCGCAGACCCGAGCCTGATGGCATCGGCCCAGCAGGCAGCGCCCGCAGCAAAATCCAGGGTTGTCGTTGCGCATGATTCCCAGCTGCGCGGCACTGGTTCGACCGTGGACGCGCTCCGAGTTCAGGCCCTTCTCGACCAAGCCATGCAGGCACTCTTCGACAGTGATCAAGCGTCCGCCGCTTGGCGGCGGCTGGTAAAGCCCGGTGACCGCGTCGGCCTGAAAGTGAACACGCTGGGAGGACGCGGCATCGCCTCGAACCTCGAACTCGTCCTGGCCATTTGCGAGCGATTGCAGCAGGCCGGAATCAAGCCCGGCGACATTGTGGTCTGGGATCGCGACAGCCAGGAGATGGAACGCGCGGGATTCAGGCTTTCGATCGGCGGAAACCGCGTGCAATGCTACGGCACCGACCGTGTCGATTACGAAGAGGGTCTGACCGCGTACGGCAGCGTGGGAAGCCGCTTGTCGAAAATTCTCACACGATACACAAACGTCCTCATCAATGTTCCAGTACTCAAGGACCACGACGGCGCCGGCGTCACCATGGCTCTCAAGAACATGTACGGCGTCATTCACAACCCCAACAAGTATCACCCCAACGGCTGCGACCCCTACATCGCGGACCTGAACATGCTTCCTGAGATCCGGTCCCGCATGCGATTGACCATCTGCGACGCGACGACAGCAATGTATGAAGGCGGCCCTGGATTCAAGCCCGAACACAGTTGGAAGTGCAATTCACTGCTTGTTTCGCAGGATCCCGTCGCGCTGGACGCGACCGGCTGGCGAATGATCGAGCGCAAACGCGGTGAAAAGGGCCTGAAGACCCTTGAGGCCGAAAAGAGAGCGCCGCGCTACATTTTGACAGCAGCCGACCACGAGCATCGACTGGGCAATTGCGATCCCAGCCGCATTCAGACAGTCGAAATTGGCGGAGTCGCCGTGTAACCCGCTCGAAAACGGAAGGTGCATCATGTTGTGTGAACTCGTTGCAAAGCAAGACGGGATGGCGAAGACAAGCCAGGCCGCGCGTGCCCCGCTCGACCGCCGTTCGTTCCTGATGTGCGCACTGGCCTCGGGTGCGGCTCTCGGCGCCGGCGAGCTCGCATCGCCCGCTTCCGCAAGCCCTTCCGCAGTTTCCTCGCAGTCCGGCCAGCAAACGCAGAACGACGCGCAATTCGCCGTCGAAGCCAAGTTCTACGAGAAGCTTGCGAATCGCAAGATCAAGTGCAAGCTCTGCCCGCGCGAATGCAACGTCGGCGACAAGGAGCGCGGCTACTGCGGCGTGCGCGAGAATCGCGGCGGAATCTACTACACGCTGGTCCACTCGCGCGTCTGCGCCTCGCACGTCGATCCCATCGAGAAGAAGCCACTGTTTCACTATCTGCCCGGAACCGTCGCCTTCTCCATCGCCACCGCCGGCTGCAACGTCAACTGCAAATTCTGCCAGAACTGGGAGATCTCGCAGTCGCGTCCCGAGCAGATTCCCGCCGACTACGCACCCCCGCAGCGCATCGCAGCCATGGCTCGGCAATACAACTGCCCCACAATCGCCTACACATACAGTGAGCCGGTCGTCTTCGCCGAATACCTGATGGACACAGCCGATGCCGGGCACGAGGTTGGCGTCCGCAGCATCGTAGTCTCCAACGGCTACATGCAGCAGGACGCGCTCAAGCAGGCCTACGGCAAAATGGACGCGGTCAAGATCGACCTCAAATCCTTCAGCGATTCCTATTATGCAAAGGTGGTGACCGGCCAGTTGAAGCCGGTGCTCGATACGCTCGTCACTCTGCGCAAAATGGGCAAGTGGACGGAGATCGTCTACCTGGTGGTGCCTACGCTCAACGACAGCGAGACGGAGTTTCGCGGCCTGGCGCAATGGATCAAGGCCAACCTGGGCCCGGACGTGCCGCTGCACTTCACGCAGTTTCATCCCGAGTACCTGTTGAAGAATCTGCCCATTACGCCGGTGCCCACGCTGGAACGCGCCAAGGCGATTGCAGACGCCGAGGGCCTTCACTACGTTTACATCGGTAACGTGCCGGGGCATCCCGCGCAAAACACATATTGCCCGCAGTGCCGAAAAATGGTGGTGGAGCGCGCGGGCTTTACGGCCAACAGCGTGCTCATCCGCAAGGACGGCACCTGTCCATTCTGCCGGCATCTAATCCCCGGTATGTGGCACGCATAAGCGCGCCGGGATTAGCCTGTTCCGGTGAGGCTGTTCTGGAGATGCTGCAAATGAAAATCAAGAGGAGTACGAAAATGGCATGGCTAATGGCCCCACTCGCTGCGTTTCTGATCACTGCTCCCATCAGGCATGTCGACGGCGCTGGATCGGAAAAGGTTCGGCAGGCCGCGGTCGCGGGCTCATTCTATCCCGCCGACCCAAAAGAGCTTTCAGCCATGATCGACGACATGCTGGCGCACGCAACGCCCGCGCCCGTCGACGATCCCATCCTCGCCGCCGTTGCGCCGCACGCAGGATATCCCTACTCCGGCCCCGTGGCCGCATGGACCTACGCCGCGTTGAAGGGACATAAATATTCGCGCATCGTCGTCATCGCTCCTTCGCACTACGTGGGCTTCGATTTCACCTCGGTCTACGATGGCGACGCCTACGAGACGCCACTCGGATCCATTCCTGTCGACAAGGAGTTCGCGCGCCAGTTGACGAAGATGAGTTCCACCGTTCGTCTCTCCGAGCAGGGCCACACGCCCACGTCCGCAGGAGGCGAGCATGCCATCGAAGTCGAGCTGCCCTGGCTGCAGAAAGTGTTTGGCAACTTCGAGCTTGTCCCCATCGTCATGGGCGACCAGAGTTATGAGAACAGCCGCGCGCTGGGAGTGGCGCTGGCAAAAATGATCGGAACCGAAAAGAAGGACGGCGATACGCTCATTCTCGCCAGCTCCGATCTCTCCCACTATCACCCCTACGACCAGGCCGAGACCATCGACCACAAGACTCTCCATGCACTTGCGTCATGGGACTACTTCAGCATGTCGCGCAACTTTGAGACGCGCACTTGGGAAGCCTGCGGCGGAGCGCCCATCGTAGCCGCCATGATCGCCGCCGAACGCATGGGCGCCAATAAAGCCGAGGTGCTGCACTACGCCAACTCCGGCGATACCTCCGGCGATCATTCGCGCGTAGTCGGATACAGCGCTGACCTCTTCGTGAAGGCCCCGCAGGGAACTGCGGAAGACGCGCCGTTCTCGCTCACCGATAAGGAAAAAAGCGAATTGCTCGCCCTGGCCCGCAAGTCCGCGGAATACTCAGTGCATACGAATAAGCCCTACGATCCACCTGCAAGCACAAGCGAGACACTCAATCAGGAGTATGGCGCTTTCGTAACGCTTACCGAGGCTGGATTGCTGCGCGGCTGCATCGGTTACACCTCGCCCATCAAGCCGCTCTACATCACCGTGCGCGATACCGCGGCCTACGCAGCACTACGCGATCCACGCTTCCATCCCGTATCGGTTTCAGAGTTGTCGCAGCTTGAATACGAAATCTCTGTGCTCTCGCCCCTGCGCCGCGTCACAGATGTTGAACAGATCAAAGTTGGACGCGACGGACTGTTGATGAAGAATGGCAACTCCGAAGGCCTGCTGCTCCCGCAGGTCCCGGTGGAGCAGAAATGGAACCGGCAAACGTTTCTTGAACAGACCTGCGCCAAAGCTGGCATGCACCCTGATTGCTGGAAAGACGAGAACACCGACATCTTCAAGTTCACCGCAGTGGTCTTCGGCGAGCACAAACCCTAAACGATCAGGCTGGAACCGATTTTGCTTTCCTCCTCAACCAGGTTGGGTGCCCCATCCTTTCCGCGTCTTTTGCGGAAAGGGTGGGAGACCACGCATCTTTGTTTCCGTTGTTGCCCAAGCCGCCAGCAGCGTACCCCCCAAATTGACCACCACGCCCAGCCACGCCGTCTTCCAGAATCCGAACACCGGAATCAGGTAGCTGCTCAGCACCAGCGCGCCCGCGCATCCGCCTAGCAGATCGATGGCATAAAGCGCGCCCAGCCCCGGCCGTCGATCGCCATCCTGGAGAAATATCTGCGCCGCAATCACAAACTGACAGCCGCCCAAAATTCCTGAGAGCGCCGCTAGAGCAGGGAAGACCAACTCCGCTGCGGCCCACATTGCCGCCGTGCCGGACAAATCTCCAAGCAGGCTTACCGCCAGCAGCAACGCCGGTCCTGACGCCGCAAGCAGAAACTGTGTAGCCATCATCGCGCGGCACGGCGAACTATCGTGTCTCACAGCGCGCCGCATCCCCAGCCAACTTCCCAGCGCAATCCCTCCCATGCAAAGCCCGATAAGAATCGCCAGCTGGTGATAGACATAGCCATACACCGACTCGAATCCAAGCAGCAGAAAAATCTGCAAAGCCATCAGCGTGAAGCCCGTCGCCGCCGTGCAACAGGCAGCAGCGGAGCGAGCGCGTCTCTTGCGGCCTGGCACAAACGCCACGATCCCGGCAACAACCAGCACAACAATCACCACCACGCCAAACACATAACGGAAAGGGAATCGCGCCGCGGCACGAAACAAATCGGAGTACACACTTCCAAACTGAGCGCTCCACAATACAACGTCGAATGAAAATGCAACCGGCGCAAAATCGCGATTGACCGGCGTCGTCGCGAGCGGCCGCAGTTGTTCTTCAACCTGTTGCATGCGGTCCGGCATCATGCGGTAGGGGATAAAATATTGGCTCACATACTGCGTGTTCAGCCGCCGCTCCCGCAAACGCGCCAGCAGCACATTTGGATCGCCCGTCACAACGCCGGGCGCGGTCGCAGCGAAGAAGTGAATCGTTTCGCCCGGAATTGCCACCACATGCGGAAATACTTCCTCAAGCGTGCGCCGGATGCAGCGCAGAAACTCCTTGAGGTCGGGACTGAGCGTCTCCTCTGATGAACGCAACTCGATAGCTAGCAGTCCTCCCGGCGCCAGGTGCTCGCGTGCTGAGCGAAAGAACTCCGCCGTATAGAAGCGGTTCAATTGCGCAGTCTGCGGATCGGGCACATTGAGAATGATCGCGTCGTATCTGTCGCTCGTAGTCTTCAGGTACCGCCGCCCGTCCGCAAGACGAACGTGCACGCGCGCATCGCCCAGGACAGTCGCCTGCGCCGGAAAGAACTGGTGTGCCATCTCGATCAGCGCCGGATCCAACTCTACATAATCGACCCGCACGACGCTTGGATGCTTCAGCGCCTCACGGATTGAGCCGTTTACACCGCCGCCGATCAGCAAGACCCGCTGCGGCGCGGTATGCTCCAGCAGCGCGTAGTCTACCGCCTCTTCGGCAGCACTGGGATCGGGCGCATTCGCGAGAATTACTCCGTCTGAATAAATGCTGCGAATCGCGCCGGTCTCCGTAACCGCGAGGTTGCCGTAAATCGTGTCGCGCGAATCGACCAAATTGAAGCCACGCCACAGCCGCTCCTGGGTAGCGCGGTCCAGCCGCGGCGCAGCCAGCATCAGCAGCGGAATCGCAGCCAACGCCGCCGCGGCCGCCAACACAGCAGAACCTCTGCGCCTCATTCGCAGCAGCAGCACCGCACCCATGCAGAGATTAAGCAGGCCTACGACAAATGCAATCTGGAAGGATCCAAGAAAGCGCAGCAGCACAATGCTAGCCGCAATTCCACCTGCCGCCGAACCAACCGCCTCAAGCAAATAGGCCGAGCTCGCGGCCGAGCTCGCTGTAATTTCACGTTCGCTTTCGTACATTCGCGCCGCAACCACAAACAGCGCACCGGAGGCAGCGCAAAACAAACTCAGGCATACGAGCGTCGTCAGCAGCATCGGCAGCGGCCCAACCAGCTCGCCCGGCACAGTTTGAACAATCGCTTTCGAAGCTCTTAGTGACCAGATCGTCAGGGGCAAGCTCGCGGCCAACAGACATTCGAGCGCAGCCGTCGTCCGCCGAGGGTTGCTCGCACCCAGTCGCAAGCCACTGCAAAGGCTGCTACCCACAGCGGTCCAGAACAGCCACGTTGCCAGCATGATGCCCAGCGAGATCTCGTTGCCGTTAAAGACAACAATCAGCTCCCGCATCAGAACGATCTGCCCGACAACAGCGCTAAATCCCGTCAGCACCAGCGCCGCGTTCTGTTCGATCGCTTTCACAGATTGGAAATTAAATGCCGGCCGCCGCAGAAATGCAAGGGCGGCCGGCACAATACTCGAAAACTCGGGGCGGCCCCGGCGCCTGGTTACTGCTGCGCGCTGACGTATGCGGGATTAATCGCGGCGTGCACAGCGGCCGAAAAACCATCCCAGGTGCAGGACAGATCCTGCCCGCTGCACCCGGGCACGAAGATCGGAGCCAGCGCCGGAGGATTGGCTGGAGTGAGCGCCTGCGACTGGCGCATTTGTTCCAGCGTCTGCGCGGTGTACTCCATGCGCACAAACGGCTGCCCGCCGTTGCTCGGACGCCAAACCTCAAAGAGCAGTGCGCCTCCAGGAGGCGTATCGTCCACACGGCCGTCGATAATCCAGTTGACGCCCAGGGCACCGGCAACCGTAACGATGTTGGTGTCGTGTCCCACGATGATCAACAGCCGGTCCTCCGGCTTTGAGAGCGCACCGGCAACCGGCTTGCCGCTGATGTCCTGTTCCAGGCTGCGCTCGATGTGGTCGAGCAGATTCGATCCATAGATGCGGGCAACCGTCGGCGTGCGATAGCCGTAGTCCCAGCCTGCGGTGTCCAACTGCATCAGCGCGCGCAGCGTTGCGCCGTCCACGCAGCCCCATCCGGTGTTCGCGTCGCTCATTCCCGTGGTGTATTCCAGAAGCAGATTCTCGGCCATGGTTGAGGCCACGCTGAGCGGACCTGTATATCCGGACGAATAGCTCGAGCCGGAGCCAAGAGCAACAGGAACGTCAAAGATGGATGTGCGCTTTGCTGCCGAAGGCGCCGCGTGTCCGCAACCCGCCAACACATTGTCGAGTGCAGCCAACTGCGGTCGGAAGGCCTCTGTCAAGTGGTTTGGATCTTTGCCTATGCGGCCGCCGATGGCGGCTGCGGCCAGCGCGGAGTCGCCTGGATGAAGGCCGCCGATGACGCGGTAGAGCGGATCGACCGTGCCTTCTGCCTTTGCGCGAACCTCGATGGTGCAGCCGGGAAACATTCCTTCCGCAAGCGCTTTGCCGGTCTCGCGCGTGCGCTCATCGGAATCGGCAAAGATTGAGATGTGGGCAGAGTCGTCGCAGCCGGACGCAGCGAACAGGCCCTGTCCGGATAGCCGGGCGCGGTCCCATACGCCGAAGAGCTTCATCAACTCGTAGCCGTGCGGGGTGAGATAACTCGGCGGCACATCCCACTTGGGCCAAGGCGCGGCGGAGTACTTGTTGATCAGATCATTGTTGCCGATGGGCGAGCGAACGCCGTGCCGGCTCAAAGCCACGACAAATTGCAGTTTTGCTTTCTGGTCAGCTGGAGCATTCTGCGCCACAACCACTGCGCCGCAGGTCGAAAGACAAACAAGGCTGAGAAGAAAAAGCCGCAGCGCGGCGCGGATTGTCATCGTACGTCCTCGAATTTCGTTGAGGGGGGTGAAGAATCGATGTATGGTGCGCCCGGAGAGATTCGAACTCCCGACCTAACGCTCCGGAGGCGTTCGCTCTATCCAGCTGAGCTACGGGCGCGCTCTTTAAGCATACCGCATTTGGATTGCCGGGTCGGCGGCTGCCTGCAGCAGGCTGGGATAGCACAATCCTCAACCAGCTGAGCTTTCTATCCCCTGTTCCCGATCCCTGCCCTTACGCAGCTCCTCCATTACCGACTGGATCAGCTCCTTGGCTGCGTCCATGCCGCCCAGCACCGCCTGCAGATCGAGCGCCGGTTTGGACGGGTTGCGGGTCGACGCGCAATACACTCCGTGTTGCCCCACCAGAATCAGGGAGTCGGTCAGTAGGTCCAGCGCCACAGCCAGCCGGCCTCGCTCCACGCCCATCATGAACTCGTGCCGCTCCAGCTCTACCCGCTTCTCGTCGAAAACACTCATGCTTCCAGCCTACCCGAAAAGCGCAAACCGGTGAGTTTTCAAGGCGTCGCACACCCGGATCCATATCTATTGCCATCGAGACTTCTTCGTGGATCCAGCCGCCTCGAATGCGAGGCGCAGGGGAGTTGGCAGCTTCGAAACCAGGGCCACAATCGCTTTATACTTCCATCCCGGCACAACCAGAAGCTTCCCTCGTTTCAATGCTTTCAACGACTCCCCCACCACGAAGTCCGGCTGCAGCCACAGCGATGAGGGTGCCACGCTCGGCCGCTTCAACCCCAGCGTTGCGTGGAACTCTGTAAAGGTAAAACCGGGACACAGTGCCTGGACTTTGACCGAGGATCCGATGCCCTTCAATTCAAGGTAGAGTCCTTCGGTAAACGCAGCCATCCAGCGCTTGGTGGCTCCATAGCTTACACTGCCCGCGCGCTGCACAAACGAAGCCACGGATGCCACATTGATGATGCCGCCGGAATTCTGTCTGACCATATTCCTGAGCGCCGCATGGCTCAATCGGACGGTCGCCATAACGTGCAGGCGATGCATCTGTTCCTGCACTTCAATATCCGACTCCCAGAAGAGACCCCGTGACCCGAAGCCGGCATTGTTTACCAGCAGCCCCAGGTTTTGCTCGGCAGCGATGCGATCCGCAACAGCGGCCAGGTCCTTCTCATCGGTCAGGTCGGCAGGGAGCACATCGACTTTGCAGCCATATTGAGCGGTCAATTCCGCCGCCAGTGCCTCAAGCCTCTCCTTGCGGCGCGCAATAAGCAAAAGATCGTGTTCGGCGGCAAGTTTTCGCGCGAATACGACGCCAAGTCCGCTGGACGCTCCAGTGATCACAGCCAGAGTTTTTCCCAAGACTCACGCTCCCTCAGACATTGATCATAATTCCAGTCTGAAGGAGCGTAATTGGGAGCGACGGCCTGCTTAAACGCTCAGCTTGCGCATATACTCGGCGTTCAGCCGGAGCTCTTCGATCGGCTCCATCTCAAACGCTTCCTGCTCCACAAAGTAGTACTTGAGCCCTGTGGCCGCGTGGATGATCGGACCAAAGTCTATGCTGCCCTTGCCGAGCACGGTCATCAGTTCCTTGCCATCCGGTTGGGGGATCATGTCCTTGACGTGCATCAGCGGGAACCGCTCCGGCGTCTTGGTGAGATAAGCTACCGGGTCATGGCCGGAAGCATGCACCCAGCCGGCGTCCATCTCGAACACCACGAGTTTGGGATCTGTGAGCCGCAGCAGCTCGTCATACACCGTTACGCCATCAATCACGGCGAACTCCGGCGTATGGTTATGAATTCCAAAAGTCATCCCTGCGGCCTTTACCTTTTCGCCGATGCGGTTGAACTCGCCCGCAATCCAGCGCCAGTCGTCAAGCGTTGGTGCGCCCTTCGCAGCTGGGTCGCGGTGCATCCCGCCCGACGACGAGCACACAAAATACTCAAGGCCCAGCGCATGCGCGTATTCAAGCCACTGGTCGAGCTGCGTCTCCAGCACGTTGAGCGCGTGGTGGGTGCTCACGCAGCGCATGCCGGCATTGTCCAATGCCTTGCGAAAGTCCGGCGCAGTGCGGTCGAAGTAGCCCGCCGCCTCCACCACCGTGTAACCATCCGCCCGCACCTTGGCAAGCGTCCCTTCAAAGCCCTTCGCCAGCATGGCGCGCACTGAATAGAGCTGCAGCCCGAGCGGCTGACGAAGCGGTTTGGCAGCCAGCCGTCCAGCGCCAGTAATGGCCACGGCCGCAACAGCGCCCGATGCCTTCAAGAACGTTCTACGCGAGGAATTGCTCATCTGCTGATTCTCCTGGAATTTCCGAAGCCTAAACCTTGATTGACTTTGTCGCCGCGTCCCACTTGACCACGGTGCGGTGGAAAAACGATTGATTGGCCATGTGGCAGCCGATGGCGGCGTTGTGGCCGAAGACCTCATCCTCCACCACATGCTCCCGCGTCACCACGGCGTTGAAGAAGTTGCCGATGTGGACGGCGGTATCATCATAGCCCTGCGGCAGCGTGAATGTCTCCGCATCGCCCGGCGCCGGAAGCGTCTCAGGATGCGCGGCTTTGAAATCCTCCCGGCCCTGCTGGCGCTGCGCTTCGGTCATCCCGCCCCATCCATAGGCTTCGAACTTCGGCCTGACATCCTGCGGCGTAAACGTCACCGTCTTGCCGGTCATCACCATCGTTCCGGTCGAACCGTAAAACTTGAGTCCCTCATCGCCGTCGTTGTTGGACTGATTGCAGTGCAGATGCACCTGCACAACTCCGTTGGCTGCAGGAAAGTCGAACAGCGTCTGCAGCAGATCAGGAAACTCGCGGCCATCCTTATAGTGGTAAATGCCGCCAGTCGAGTAAGCGCGGTTGGCCGGTGAGTTGATTCCGGTAATCACCTGGATGCCGCTCAGCAGGTGCACAAACAGGTCTCCACCCAACCCCGAACCGTAATCCCTGAAACAGCGCCAGCGGAAGAACCGTTTTGGATCGAACGCATGATCCGGCGCATCTACCAGAAACCCCTTCCAATCGACCATCTCCGGGCTGGCGTCCGGCGGAATCGGATACACCCACGCGCCTCCCGGCGAGTTCCGATTCCACTGCGCATCAATCTGGTGCACTTCGCCCAGCCGCCCCGACGCAAAAATCTCCCGCGCCTTCTCGTAGAGAATCGAGCTCACCCGCTGGCTGCCGGCCTGAAAGATGCGCTTGTGCGCCTGGACCCCTTCCAGCATGGCGAATCCGTCTTCCACGCTGTGCGACATCGGCTTTTCGCAGTACACGTCCTTGCCCGCCGCAACCGCGTCCAGCGTCACCCGCCGGTGATGATGATCCGAAGTCGCCACCAGCACCGCGTCGACATCTTTGCGGTCAAGCAGCGTGCGGTAGTCGCCCGTGGTGGGGAAGTCAGAGCCGTAGGCCTCTATCCCGGCCTTGTGCCGCGTCGCGTACAGGTCTGCCGCGCCAACGCAGACGCCTGTGGGCGCCTTGCGTGCGGAGCGCAGCAGATCGCAGCCGCGAATCCCGGTTCCCACAATCGCAAACCGAATCTTGCGGCCGTCTGCCGCCGCCTGCGCTGCAAGTACCGGCGGGTCCAGCAGTGAGGATTTCGCAGCCACTCCCACCGCCGCCGCGCCGGCTCCCATGCGCACAAAATCCCGTCTTGTCATACAATACGATTTCTTCACGATTCCCCCACGCCCGACAATTCTCTCTCCCCGGCCTATCAGGTGTCCACTCGCGCCCCGGCCGGGTTGTATGTGGCGCGTCTGGCGAATCCCATCCCAACCTGGACGCCAAAGGCAGAGTGAGAGTTCCGCTGGCGCGCCGGAAGGAAGACCCATGACAGGGTCCGCCCATTCGATTCATCCATTACGCAGCGCTCGTGCCGCTTGCCCTCATGATTGTTGTGCTGGCAGCTTTTGCAGCCCCATCCATCGCATCGCCCGCGGCAAAACCCAACCTCGGACCAAACGTCCTGGTCATTAACCCCTCCATGCCCGCCGCGGAAATTCAGGCGCAGATCGACAAGGTCTACGGAATCCAGCAGAACAGCGAGTTCGGTTCAGCGCGCTACGCCCTGCTCTTCCTCCCCGGCGTCCGTTTCCACCACATGATCACCGTCGCCCTCGACACCCTGGGCGAAATTTCGAACGTGATCAACAACACTGACGGCCCGACAGCGACCAAGCCTCGCCAAATGCCCAAGCTCGCCGAATTCGCATAAACCCGAAAGGGGGGGCACGTTGACCGTCGCATTGTGGTGGATACTGGATTGAATGGCGCGCCTTATCACAATCATTCTGCTGGCCTGCCTGTTGCCAGTTCCGGCCAATGGAACGCTCTTGGTAATCGCTGCCTCGGCTAGCGGTTTAGTGATTGCTGCGGATAGCCAGACAGCAATCTTGGGAACTCGTTGTGACGATCAGTACAAGATCACAGAGGTGAGAAGACCACACCGGACAGCGGTCGCTGTCACGGGGAACGTAGTCTTCATCAAACCCCCGGAAGCGCGGGAGACCGATGTATGCCAATACCTCGAGTCCGCGCCGCGCATGCTTGACATTCCCTCGGTTGTCAAGACCTATCTCGAACACAAGGTCCGCGATTTCTCCAAGCTGTCACTCGAAGACCTGGCGTCTGAATGCGTTGCGGTGAGCCAACGGTTTCAGAGCGCAAACCCTGGGGTTTTTAATTCAGCTCCCGGGGGCGAGATCTTCTCGGTAGTTATCGTGAACTACGACCGAAAATCCAAAACCGCGACGATTATGAATTTCGTTGTCCGAATCGACGTCGCAACGCATGAGATTCGAGCTGATCGATTTACACATCTCACAATATCGTCCCAAAGCAGACGGGGTGTATGGTCATATGGCGAAACAGACTACCTCAATCGCTATGTACTGGGCGGTTTCGGCCGCGAGTACCTCAGCGAGTCCACCAAAGACTTCATTCTTGTAGACGAGCCGGTCTCCAAGGCTCCGCTCGATCAAGCTATTGCAGCCACTGTCGATATCATCCAGGCGGCGACTCGCGCTGCGCAAATTGTTCCGGCTCCAAGCGGTATTGGCGGTCCAATTGACGTTCTGTTGCTCGGGAAAAAGCCCCAGCCAGAACGTATTCGATGGAAAGGGACGGCAGGCCCCGGGAATTCGACTCGAACCCCTCCCGCCCAATCATGGGA
>DASRLI010000252.1:0-2190 GCA_035648535.1 Occallatibacter sp.
TGGGCCACCACGACATCGGTAAAGTCGGATTGCTGTCTTGGGTCCGTGCAACTGTTGAATTACTTTCCATGATGACGCTCCTCGCGATGGTGCTCCGCTCACAGAATACGCAGCTCAAAACGCCGGTGTTCCATGGAATCGTTCATCGGCCTTCATCTGGCTGAAGTACCACGGCGACGCCAGTCTGAAAAAATAGCGGCGCAGACTGTTACACTCACCAGTCCGGCCAAACTTATGACCCCACTCACGCAGCTCTCCCCCGACGAACTCCTTTTCCGCGATACCGTCCGCGACTTCGCGCGAATCGAAATCACACCCCTCGTCCGCTCGATGGACGAAGCCCAGAAATTCGAGCCTAAACTCCTCCGCAAACTCTTCGACCTCGGCCTCATGGGCATCCAGGTCCCAGAGCAGTACGGCGGGGCCGCCGGCACGCTCTTTGAAGCCGTCCTCGCCGTCGAAGAGATTTCGGCAGTCGACCCGTCCGTCGGCGTCCTGGTCGACGTCCAGAACACCCTCGTCATCTCCGCCCTCATGCGCTGGGCCAGCGACGCGCAGAAGCAGAAATACCTCCCTGACCTCGCCACAAAACTTACCGGGGCCTATGCTCTCTCGGAAGCCGCCTCCGGTTCCGACGCCTTCGCGCTGCAATGCCGCGCCGCCGTTCAAGAGAACGGCGACTATGTGCTGAACGGCCAGAAACTCTGGATCACCAACGCCCTCGAAGCCGGCCTCTTCCTGGTCTTCGCCACGCTCGATCCCGCCGCCGGCTACAAAGGCATCACCTGCTTCCTCGTAGAACAAGACACCCCCGGCTTCTCCGTCGGCCGCAAAGAAGACAAGCTCGGCATCCGCGCCAGTTCGACCTGCGAACTGATCCTCAAAGACTGTCGCCTGCCCGCAACCAGCATCATGGGCGAACCCGGCAAGGGCTACAAGATCGCCATCGAAACCCTCAACGAAGGCCGCATCGGCATCGGCGCCCAACTCCTCGGCCTGGCCTCCGGAGCCTGGCGCCACGCCGCCCTGTACGCCCGCGAGCGCAAGCAGTTCGGCAAGCCCCTCGCCGACTTCCAGGCCATGCAGTTCCAACTCGCGCGCATGGCGATGGAGGTTGAAGCCGCCCGCCTGCTCGTCTACAACGCGGCCCGCCTCAAGGATTCCGGCGCCGAGTACCTCAAGGAAGCCGCCATGGCCAAACTCTTCGCCAGCGAAGTAGCCGAGCGCACAGCCTCGCTCGCGGTCGAAATCTTCGGCGGTGCCGGCTTCGTCAAGGACTACCCCGTAGAAAAGCTCTACCGCGACGCCAAGATCGGCAAAATCTACGAAGGCACCAGCTTCATGCAGCTAGCCACGATCGCCAAACTCACCATCCCCAACGCTTGACCCACCTTTCTGGTTGTCATTCCGAGCGCTAAAGGAACTCGTGGCTTGCTGTTTCGGCGTACCCTTTCTCGTAAGAATCACGCAAAGACCAAACAATAAAAGGCTTAGTTCCAAGATTGTTTATTTGACCGAGAACTTTGCGGCGGTATCAAATGACGCCTAAGCCGCAAACACCAATAAATTCAGGGCGTCAAAAAGGAGCCGCAAATGACGATAGCTATTGGCTTCAAGTCTACAGATGGAATCGTATTATGCGCGGATTCTCTCGAGCAGGATGGCGTGACCAAGCGAAACGTTGCCAAGATTTGCAGCTATCAAGTTGGGGAAGAATGGGGAATTGCCATTGCCGGGTGCCCCAGGTCTCGCCTTTGAGACCTGGGCAACAACCCTAAGCCGCACCCACCACCAGCACCCTCGCCTCACCCTGAGCTTTCGCGTGTGGACGAATCTCGATCACCACATCATGCTCCAGCGCCGTAGTAAAGTGCATCAGCCGCTCCACCGAAAACCCTTCCAGCTTATAGCTTCGCAGTGCCGACACCTTCGGCTGGTTCACTCCCAGCACTCGCGCGGCCTCGGTCTGTGTCAGCTTTCGCTCTTCCAAAATTCTGTTGATGACGACACTTAGCCGCAGCTTGGTTAGAGGGGATAGTTACCCCCCGGAGACCAACATTCTAAAGCACTTACCCCCGGGCAATAGAAACGGGGGGAGGGGGAGGGGGCCCCTACTGCGGTGGCCTCGGCTTGTAGGCTTCCTTCTGTGCCTTGCCGGTTGGATCGAGGTTTTTATCGTCATCCTCAGCC
>DASRLI010000253.1:0-5065 GCA_035648535.1 Occallatibacter sp.
TCCTTGGCCCCACAGGCGCCATGAGCGGAGTGCAGCACACGCCGCGCCCAAAAGATAAAGACAAAGACAAGCAGAAGGACAACACGAAAGACAAATCCAAAGACAAGACAGGAGGTGCGCAATGAAGCGACCGATGGCACTGAACAAATTGATCTGGACCGTTCCCTTTGCCGCCATCCTCCTTCTGGTTCCTACCGCGGCTGTGCTTGCCGCTACCGGCGACGGCGGGTTTGACGGCGTTGTTGATTCCATCGAGAGCCAGTACCATGTCCACGCCACGCGCATTCCCTTCATGGGACTGATCAACCTTGTTGCGGGTACGGCTACACGCGATGGCGTTCGCGGTTTGCATGTGGCAGAGTTCGAGCACTTTGATGCAGCTGTCGACGGGCAGGCACTCAAGCAGATGGTCGAGAACAAACTCGGCCCCGGATGGGAGCTGATGGTGCGCGAGACAAGCCGCAAAAACGGCGAGCAAACGCTCATCTACAGCCACCCGGAGGGCAAGCACATGGGGCTGTTCATTATCGACCACGACCACGGCGAACTCGACGTCGTACAAATTTCAGTCGATCCTGACCACTTGAACCAGAGCGTCGGAAAATACGAACATCAAAACGCGCATACCGCTTCAGGTCATGCCGTCGAAGACTAGCAGGCCTCCCATGCAAGCTGGGTGCCGGGTGCCGGGAAAGCGCAATCTCAGGCCAGCACGGCCGAGCTAAGAGCTGAAAGCTGACGGCTGCAAGCGCCGTACCAAACTCTCCATATCCGCAACCGGAGCAGACTGCCTAAACTTAGAGCAGTATGTCCACACCTTCCCCAGTGCCGAGCACCGGTTACCGAGGCCGTCTTGCGCCGTCGCCTACCGGCTATCTGCACATTGGTCATGCGCGCACTTTCTGGTCGGCGTGGCTGCGCGCGCGAGAGACCGGCGGCACCCTTGTCATGCGCATGGACGATTTGGACACGGAACGCAGCAAGCAGATCTACGCCGACGCCGCGCTCGAAGACCTGCACTGGCTCGGCATCCGCTGGCAGGAAGGCCCCGACAAGGGCGGCCCCTTTGCTCCGTACGAACAGAGCAAGCGCACCGCAATCTATCTCACCGTGTGGCGCAAACTGCTGCGCAACGGCTATCTGTTTCCATGCCGATGCTCGCGCAAAGACCTGGAAAGCGCATTGACTGCGCCTCATGAAAACCCATCACGTTCCGGTAGCCGCGGTAAAACGGAGCTGCTCGATGACGAGCCGATCTACCCCGGCACTTGCCGCCGCCTGCAGTGGCGCGCACCCCAGTTGCCCGGCCCCACGGCAATCGAGGTGGAGCAGCCCGATGGCATCAACTGGCGGTTCCATATTCGCGATGGCGAAGTGGTTGAGTTCAACGATCTAAATCTCGGCCCGCAGCGATTTGTAGCCGGTAAAGATTTTGGCGACTTCGTTGTGTGGCGCAAAGATGGCGGCCCAAGTTATCAGCTTGCCAGCGTGTGCGACGACATTTCGATGGAGATCACTGAGGTGGTGCGCGGTGCGGACCTGCTGAAATCGACTGCACGCCAGATTCTGCTTTTCAAAGCGCTCGGTTTCCAGCCGCCCGCGTGGTATCACTGCAATCTCGTGCTCGACCACAACGGCCGCCGCCTGGCAAAGCGCCATGACGCACTAAGCCTGCGTACGCTGCGCCAGAAGGGACTGACGCCAATGAATATCTTCGGCGCCGACGTTCCGCTGACGAGCTGATTGGGATTTACTGCTCTTTCCATCCAGGATGAACTGCGGCATACTGCGTGCGCGCGTCGTCAATCTTCGCCTTGTCGGCCAGGGTGACTTTCGCCATCACCTGCCGCGCCAGCAACACCGTCAGTTGATTCCACTGGTCGCCCATGGGCGCTTGCGCCTTGCCAATCTCAATGCACATCGGCGATCCCGGAAAGTTTTTTCCAAGCTTCAGATACGCATCAAGCACCTTATCCATCAGGTCGCTTGAGACCGTGTGCTTGAACCACACCGTGAATGCCGGCGCCAGGTCCGTATCCTGTATCTCCGTCTTGATGTCCGCCCAGTATGAGTCGGGTAAGTATGGCTGGCTGCGCGCGCGATTCTTGTCCACGCCGGCAATCCACGCCGCCTTGTAGTCCTTTACCACGTGGCTGAATTGCAAATACTCGCGAACCTGGTCGTCCGTAGCAGCGCTCTTCACCGGCGTCATAGAATGCAACAGCTCATTTAACGCTGCCGACTGATCAACTTGAGGAGCCTTCTTTTCCTTGGCGTAGCCAATAGAAGCGCCGAAAGCAAAAATCGCGCAAAGTACAATCCGCATTATCCAGGTTTGCCGCATTGGCTTGGGTTCCAATTTCCTTACGACAACTATATTGCACTCGAAGTGACTGAACCGACAACGTCGGTATTTGGCAAATCTATGCGCACACTGAAGGAGCGCGGCTTCAACCTGATTGCATCAAGGAACGTTGTCCTCAAATGGCTAGCTTTGAGAACTATGCTCCAGATGGATCCGTACCGGGATTATGCCAGCTGCCCCCCGGTGCGATCAGAGCGTTTGCCTGTTTCGGCCCCCAGGTCCCGCGCCTGTAAGGGCGCACGCGGGGGTGGTGTTTGAGTACCGGATCGACTACTGCCCATGCCGCTTCCACCGCGTCCTCGCGCGTAAACAGGCTGCCGTCGCCTTTCATGGCGTCGCCCAATAGCCGTTCGTAGGGAGTTTCTTCTCCTGCCTGCTGCTCGAGCAAATACAACTCCCGCTGCTCACCGATAAATTCTTCGCCGGCAAGTTTTACGCGTGCGGCAAGTCCGATCTCTGCATTGGGAGATAGCCGAAAGCGAAGATAGTTTCCTTGGCCGTCGGCGGCCGCCGCTGCATCGGCAAAGAGCTTTTGCGGCGGCGCTTTCAGTTCCACAAGAACCTCGGTCGCCGTCTCCGGTAGATACTTGCCCGAGCGCAGATACCACGGCACGCCGTCCCAGCGCCATGAGTCAATTGACAGTCGAAGGGCGCAATATGTCTCCACATCGGAGTTTTTCGCCACGTCCTTCTCATTGCGGTAACCCGCGTATTGGCCGCGCACAAGGTCATCGGATGTCAAAGGACGCATCGCCTTGAAGATGGTCGCCTTCTCAGTTTGCACTGCTCCGTAATGCCGGCTCGCGGGCGGCTCCATGGCCAGCAGCGCCACAATTTGAAAGAGATGATTCTGGATGACGTCTCGCAGGCAGCCGGCCGACTCATAAAACGCGCCACGCGTTCCCACGCCGAAGTCTTCTGACAAAGTGATCTGGACGTTGGAGATGTAGTTGCGGTTCCAGATTGGTTCAAGGAATGAGTTCGCAAAGCGGAAGTAAAGGATATTCATGATCGCTTCCTTCCCCAGGAAGTGATCGATGCGAAAGATAGCATCTTCAGGGAACACCGACCGCGCCACATAATTCAGCTCACGAGCGGAAGCCAGATCACGCCCAAACGGCTTCTCCACAATCACCCGCGCATTCTCAGCCAATCCTGCTGCGCCCAGCCCCTTGATTACGGTCCCAAAAAGCGAAGGTGGTATGGCAAGGTAATGTGCGGGACGGCGCGCCCTGCCGAGCGATTCCTTGATGGCCGCAAACGTTTTGCTGTCGTTATAGTCCCCGCTCACATACTTGAGCAGCGACAGAAGATGATGGAAGGCCCGCTTATTATCAATCCCGCCCGATTGCCTGATGCTCTGCGTCACCCGCCTCTGCAAACGCTCAAGAGACCATTTGGGAAATGCGACGCCAATGACGGGAACGTTGAGCACTCCGGATTTCACCATCGCATAGAGTGCGGGAAAGATCATCTTGTGGGCAAGATCGCCTGTCACGCCATAAACCACAAGAGCATCGGATTGAGATTTGTGCACCAGACACCTTCCTTGTTGCGGCCGCTGTTTCCGGGGGGACCGCCGGATTTGTCTTGCAATCCCGATAATAGCTTTTTGATGCAGAACCATCTCTGGTCGAGGGAACGCTCGGGCTTCAGCAACAGCTTGGCGCGCCATAATCAATAGCGCCTGAGTCGTACACAAAGCGTCCTCTGCAACCCACGCGCTGGACGCAGGAAACGACAGCCCCCAAGTGAACTATGCGAATTATTCCGAGTGAATGGATTCGGGAAATGATGTTCAAGATCGGAGCCTGAGCCCTCGCGGTTTTGAGTTACCACTGGATTCCCGACGATGGAAGCGCAACTCTTTTCCTGGCCCCCGAGGCACTTAGGGGGAGTCATCCACAACTGGTAGGTACCTGCGATTCCAGGTCAGCAAAGTTGAGAACTGTGCACTTATCTTTAATGTTGATTGAGGTGTCGGCCACTTGGCCACCACCCTGCTATCCTACGCAGTCCTGTCATCGCGTTCAGTCCCGCGCGCCTTAGGCGTTCGACCGCATACTTGCTTCAAGTCGGAGCCCCATGAACCGCATCGCCCTTGCAGCTCTCCTCCTTGCCGCCCCCGTCTTCTTCGCGCAGGGCGCTCCGGTTCCGCAGCAGCCTGTTCTTGGCCACCGCTCCGCCGCAGTGATCACCGTGGACGGTCTCCATTTCAAAGACCTCAATCGCAACGGCAAACTCGACCCCTACGAAGACTGGCGTCTGCCCGCAGCCGAGCGCGCCCGTGACCTCGTCTCCCTCATGACCATCGAGGAGATGGCTGGTCTCATGGTCCACGTAACCCTGCCCACCAACACCGGTGCCTCCGACTCGAACCCACCGGGCGCCGGCACTACCGGCTATGACCTCACCCGCGCCACCCCCCTTCTCACCCAGTCCATGGTCAGCTCCTTCATCACCCGCCTCTCCGGAGCACCGGCGTTCCTCTCCGCGCAGAATAACCGCATCCAGGAGTTGGCCGAATCTACCCGCCTCGGCATCCCTGTCACCATCTCTACCGATCCTCGCAACCACTTCCGCTACGTCCAGGGCGCCTCCGTCCAGCCCGGTGCCTTCTCCCGCTGGCCTGAGACCACCGGCTTTGCTGCAATCGGGGACCCCGCCCTCGTGCGCAAGTTCGCTGATATCGCGCGCCAG
>DASRLI010000254.1:0-19510 GCA_035648535.1 Occallatibacter sp.
ATATTGGGCATAAGCATACCCAAATCAGGTATGTTTGTCTTCTGCTGGCGTATCGCCGAAGAAGCGAAGAAGCAGAAAACTGCGGGGCCCTTGGACAACCCGTTCGGCACACGGTTGTCGCCTATGTCTTGGGTACGGACCGTCACCGATATCTTGGTCCGTATGCTTGGGGAGGGCGGCCTTCACATTTGCCCCACAATTCTAACTTTCCGCATACCATACCCCCGCTAGTGCCACCTCATATCATCCAATTCGATTCGTTCGGCGCCCTTGCCCGCTTTCCCCGACGCTTATATCCAGCTCTTCCCGACGATCAGAATGCTACGGTCTTGGGGAGCCACGCGATTTCCGTGCGATAAACGGCGGCACAAAGCGGAACGCTGTGCGCGGCTGGTTTCCGATAGGATGCAGCGTTGGGTGTGCTCCGTCTCCATGTTAACAACGTGGAAAAAGCCAAGATGACGAAGAAGAAAAACAGTAAAGCGTCAAAAACGCGACCAAACTCAAACCAAAATCAGCGTGGTGTTGGCGAGAACGTCCATAGCCTTTGCTCTCCCGCTTTCGTTGAGGCGGTGGATGAACTGACACGCGAACCAACCATCCGTGGATTTTTGCGGGCGCTGCGCACTGCCGGCAACCCTGTAGAGGTAGCCAGTCTTCTTGAGGCCGTCCCAGCCCTAATCGACGCGCTAACTATAATGCGTCCATCGAACCTGAAAGCGGCGCAAAACGCCGATGTATGGGGTCAGGTATGGCAACTGGCCGCGATGTTTACCCTCATAGAGCCGTTAGAAGCCGCCGCATTTGATGCGTCCGGGGGGGCGGGAGCTGCGACGACATTAAATCCCGTCGAGGCTACTGCCGCCCCATTGTCCCCAGCGGCGAACAAATTTCACGACGCCGTTATGAGTGCAGTCAACAAAATCGTCGACAACACGGCGGCACGAAAAACCGCTGCACAGTCCAAGGGTCTTCGTTCGAACTATGCGCACGTCGTCGACTGGAGCGACGCGTGTAGCCCTTTGCGGCCCGCATTGGGCTTTGATCCGGTCGCTTCCTTGGATGAGGAGTTGACCGAGCTTATTGCGGCGCGCGTGGTGGATTTCGACGACGTCCGGGATCGACCACCGACGGAGAAGCCGCTACAGCTCAATCTTGATCACAGGGCCCAAATAGCAGTCCTTTGGGATGCCGCATGCCTCCGCTTGTTACTTTCTGAGCCGAGGGAGAATTACTGGGCGATGCCTGATGCATATGCCGAAGACGACGGCAAAGATTTTTCAGTTCCTATGCGCCTGTTTCTACCTGCTGCGCTTTCCGGTCTGGGGTGTTTGCTTTTAACGGGATCTTCGCGTCTTGCGGCAACATTAGCATCTGAGAATCAGCTCCGACACACCGGTCCACGAGGTGCCAGTCGCGCGCCCGCCGAAGATGGGACCGTGGGCGGCCTCGCGGAGACGGAGAGCCGAGAGGGTGTTCACCTGTTCGAGCAGATGATATTGAATAATTCTATGGGTGCGGCCGACGCTTCCACACGTCGTTCCTGTGCTGAGCCCCTGCGTTCCGTCCAGGAGTGGGCAAAGATGGCGGGACAATATAGTCCCTCCATTAGCGCGATATCCCCGGCCACATCAGCACAACCGGCCGACGTTTTGCGACAAGCATTGCTCCATGCGCCCCTTCTTCCGCCAATGCTGGTGGAAGCGCTAATACGGCCCGCTTTTGCGCTGAACAACTGGGTGGAGTTCGACGACGAATACGACTCGCATTGCGAAATGATTCTCGGCTTCGAGCGCGCTCTTTTGGCGGGCGATCGGGAGCAGTTACTCGGGCCACATGGCTATGTTGACTTAAATGCGGTATCCGAGTCTGAGGGAACGTACTTGCTGGCTCTACTCGGAATGTCGCGCCGCCTCTCTTTAGCATCTACATCATTCATCGCTTCCACCATAGATTGCCGCAGCGGTATCCCGACCTTTTGGTTGAATTTACCGCCAAATGATGGCGATGACCAAATAACTCGGATGTTTCTTCGATACCAGAAGCAACTGGTTGAAGCGGAGCGAAGATACGGAAGCCGCGCCGTGGTGGATGAGGACGCACTTCGAACGGCGTTTTCCCTGCGTGCTTTGTTCAATGCGCCCGGTGAAGTAAGCGTGCGCTGGGCCATTGAGCAGGTTCTGCGCGACGATCCATTTGACGACGAACCTCAGCCCGAGTGGCGGCGCGCTCAGAACTTCGGACGGTTAACGTCACTGCTTTTTGAGCGAGGACTGGGATCTCTCGCGGCGGCGTTCTTTTGCTTCTTTACAGTTACGCAGAGTCAAATTCTTGCTCGGAAAGCCATGCGTTCGCCACCCGGAATGGAAGGGCAGGAGAACTTGGATCTCATCTTTGTAGACGATTGGAAACTGTACATGGCCAACGCTAACCGCCTTCTTACGGGCCAGTGGGCGGATCGGGTAAAGCGAAGCGTAGCCTTTTCGAGCTCACTTTTTGCTGCAGAGGTCTTTGCGACGCGACTTGCATTCGAATCACGACAACTCTTGGCGCTCATCCCCGTGGAAAGGTCGCGATGGGACGGCGGCGAGGAAGCGCTCGCCACAATATTGAGACTACCGATGCAAGAGCGGGAATTTCAATCGATCGAATCTCGCCTCAAGGAGGCCATCGGGAGCGAGTACCATGAGCTCCCACATTGGATCCGCGAAGCTCTTAAATTTGCGGAACGCCAATTTGAGACCGTCGCGGCGGACCGCGGAGTAGTGAGTCTGCATGTGTCAAATCCGTGGGTCATGGAATACGCTAAGATTGTGGAGCAACTCCTGCGCGAGGGGTTGGGAGTGATATGGCGCAATGCAACGCTAAAACCTGAAGCCGAGTGGTTGTACGCAAAAAACACCTCTTCGCGACGATTTCCTCAGCGCTTCGAAGTCGGAGCCGCGCTGGCGGTTCTTCGGGCTGCACGCCTGCGGGGTAGCAGCGCTCTGGCAAAGTCACTTGAGAGCGCAGGTGTCGACTTCGCGGCGCTTTCTGGACAACTAGGTGACGATATTCAGACCGTTGTAACGGTAGTGCGCAATAAGGAGGCGCACACCGAAGCGCCGGCAGGAGAAGGTGAGGCACAACGACTTCGTGTCTGGGTTCTGCAGAACGTCTCGCGTGTTTATGCTGCGGTTGGCTCCCCTGGGCGGGAAGTTCGCGGGGGACCCCACGACCAAGCCTAGTGGTATGGCGGCGTCCCGTTTAGAGACCCACTGTCCTCTCGACGCTATCCAGTCTGCAAGTCGGCGGGCGGCAGCAAAGTGGTCCAGTTCACGCGAGAAATCATGAACCGTACAACGTACATCCCCTTGTCTCGCCCGCACGCCAACGCGCCCTAACATGCCCACAATTCTTGTCACTGGACGTCGGTGCTCGCGCGCGTTTCCCGCCTAACTTCATCCGCCTCCCGGTTGTCCGAGATCAATCATACGTCTCGTGTACGGCGCGCTCAATGTGGCGGTACGCTGACTCTCTGTAGTTCTGATAGTTGTCAGGAATCGAGATTGTTGACGACACCAAGCGCAGGTTCCCAAGGGAAAGGCGACCGTCGCTGGGCAATGGATCGGTCACGTCTTCGATCACTACGGCTGTTACCTCGTCGATCCCGTTCGTGAAACAATGATGTAACCGGCTGTTGCCTTCGATCACGACCAAGGCGCTCGAGTGCCTCTCCAAGACTGGTGGCGTGACAGTGGAACTCTTGGCATTCGCAAGTTGCACCTGCAACAAGCTAAAATAGCTGCGCTCATCATCCGCCAAATCAGACATGAAGGAGCGGATTTGCAGCGCCTTGAATTCCTTAATCCGCCTCTGCATGACGATGATCTCGCGGGTTACCCGAATGCTCTGCATGCCGATCGAGGCTCGCTCGTACGCGGGGACACGACGAAGACGGTCAATCAGGTTCTGTTCAGGGCAAGGTGCATATTCCAGCTTAAGTAACGAAGCTGCAGCGGCCTGCGTGTGTGCTCGAACCTGTTCGGCCACTACTTCCAAGATTACCGGGTCACTGTCAGCGGTGTAAAGGCGCACCTTCTCGTCTTCGTACTTCCGCGCATTCTCCGGAAGGAAGGTGAGTATCGTGCTGGCTTGACTCGATTCCAGATCAAAGGCGAATCCGGTGAATGGCAGGCGCTCTGACGTTTCAGTGACCTTCGCACCAAGCAGCTCCAACAGAGCTCGTCGACGCCTTTCCTGTAGTTGGATTTTGGGATCTAGCTTTATAACGGGGGCGACCACCACCGTAACAGCCACATTGCGACGCGCCAAAAGTAACAGACTAGGAAAAACGTGATCGAGCCAGTATGTGTCCGGGCCCATCGCTAGCAACTTCAGTTTGCAGAAACGCATCTGTCGCACCAAGAGCAGCATCTGCTCGTCAAAGCCTTGGAACTGCTGTGCCGTTGCGTCCCCGCGAAGCGCCGCCAATCTTTCCTTCTCAATGAAGTTCCTCACACCCCTCACGCCTTGACCGAAGAGGAAACGCTTGCTCGCATCGTCGACGCGATCGAAGTCCGTCGACCGAACAGAACCTGTCTTGATATAGACCGGATAAACGTTTGGTTGCAGCTGCAGTTGAATTTCCGAAGCGCTGTCGACGACGGCCGTACTTAGCCGCCCGCCGAAGTCCAAGACATCGCGAACCTGTGTGCTCCTTGTATCCTCTTCGACGAGACGAAACGCCAGAATGCGCGACAGGACGTCCCGCTCGCCTGACGTACTATTTTGCTTATTCAGGACGTATGCTGGGAGATTTGACACAGCGCCTCCATCAACGAATATGGATGGACCTGAACGCACCGGTTGGAATAAGAATGGAATGGTGCAGGAATGTCGGACGGTAAGTGAAACACTCTCTTCGCCCGTGGTATCACAGGACCAGACCTTGGGTTGGCCACTGGAAAGATCCGTTGCGACGATGTAAAGAGGGATACGCATTTCGGAGAAGAGGACAGGCGTCTTGCTCGTTGAGTATTCCGGGCGGACCAGTTCGACCAGACGCTGCTCAATCCACTCCTCCAATCCCTTCGAGTCGTACAGCCCTCCATATGTCGCGATAACTGCCGCCTTTCGTCATGTCGAGGGTGTCAGCGTCAAGAGACTCAACGCTGGGGCGTTCGCAGTTCGGCGGTAACTCGACTGTTTCGATCATTTGTAGTTCGATGTGAACCGCTGCCCGTTTCGAAAATAGCTGGTCAATCCGAGGCAGCTGATGAATCGACGAACGAGCGATAGTGTGCCTTGGTCGCGCCTTAGGCGGAAGAGATGAGGCCAAACGGGTCCAGCCATTCGCTGAGTATGTGTCCCTGCCCGCATCGATCTGGCAGGTCGCGGAAAGGTCGAATGCGCACGGCCTTGGCGGTATTCCCAGTTTCGTGAGGTTCCATTCGCATTGGTGGTGCTCTTTTGCGATGACGCGAAGATAACGATCGAGTCCAGCCAGAGCGGAATTGATGATTGGGGCTCTGTTGCCTTCCTTTCCTCCCAGAACACCGCGGAGCTCGCGGATTTGCGTTCCGCAAGGCAGCAACGCTATCACGCACGCATGTAGACTTGTGCTGGCGATAGCCGCAGCCGCTTAACTCTGCGCCGTTGGCATGGCCTTTGCTTTTTCGAAATATCCCTGTCCGCAAGTCTAGGACCCACTCGTATTGGGCAAACGACAGACGACCTAGAGCTACAGCCCAGGTAGCGCTGTCTAGCGCTGCCCCGCCTTTCACGGCAGGACGGCTATGTTCACCGATCTTCGCCGATCAACGTGGCGGCCGCCATGGAAGAAGAGAATGAATTTGCGAAGTTCATCGCGTGATTGAGACGCTGGAAGTGATTCCCGATCCCGTATCGCTCATAGAGGCGATGCGGGCCGTGGGCTACACCGCCGAGGCGGCTGTCGCTGACATCATCGACAACAGCCTGTCCGCTGGAGCCACTGAGGTACAAGTCAAATACGACGCGGCGGATGTGCCGTTTGTTGCGATCCTCGATGACGGACACGGAATGAGCCCGGACGAACTGACGAATGCCATGCGGCACGGCAGTGGAAATCCCGCAGATCGTCGGGACGCTACCGATTTAGGTCGATTCGGTTTAGGCCTGAAGACAGCTTCACTTTCCCAATGCAGGAAGCTTACGGTGGTCAGCAGGAAGGGCGGAGCAATCAGTGCCCGTCGATGGGATCTCGATGTGGTTCAAGACGAGCGCAAGTGGCTTGTTGTAGTTCCATCCAAGTCCGAGCTGGCGGACCTTCCCATGTACGGAATGCTGGAGTCGCAAAGCTCCGGCACGTTGGTTGTCTGGCAGGAGCTCGACCGCCTCACGGCCGGGGCGAGCGATACCCGGCGCGAAATGACCGCGAAGATGGCTCCTCTGTTTGAGCATCTGGCGTTAGTGTTCCACCGGTTCACTCAATGCGAGGGGTCGCACCCGTCAACCACGATTACCGTGAACAGCCTGCCGCTGCCACGGCGCGACCCATTCTTGGGCAGCAACCAGTTTCGCCAGGAGCTCGAAGGCCAGGCGATCCAGCACGAACGGGGCGAGGTCTCAGTGCTGCCGTACGTCCTGCCGCCGGTCAGCAAACTCTCGGCGCACGAAGTCGAGACTGCCGGCGGCCGCGAGGGGCTTCGCGGCACACAAGGCTTCTACGTCTATCGTGGTAGGCGGTTGGTGATCTGGGGGACCTGGTTCGGGCTCGTCCCAAAAGAAGAGTTCTTCAAGCTGACTCGTGTCCGGGTTGACATCCCCAATACTTTCGACGATCTGTGGGCGCTGGATATCAAGAAATCCGCTGCCCACCCGCCAGATTCGATCCGCAGCAGGCTTAGAGAACTCATTCCGCACTTTGCCAATGCCAGCAAGCGGACGGTGACTTATAACGGTCGCGTCATTAACGACAAGAAATTCGTTCCGCTCTGGATTCAGGTCGAGCTAGAGCGAGGAACGTTCCGATATGAGGCCAATCCGGAGCATCCCCTGATCAAGAAGCTGTCCCAGTCGATTGGCGATACGGAACAGCGGCACTTGCAGATGATTCTCGAACTGCTTGGTTCTGCGATTCCATACCAAGGAATCTACGCGGTTATGTGTGCTGACCAACCGCGTGCCAATCAGGGTGAGTTGCTGAAAGAGCTCGTCGAGATGGCGGAGAACATGCTGGAAGTCACCGGACTCGGCATCGACCAGATACTGGAAATCGATCCCCTGTGCAGGCATCCGGATCTACACGAAAAAGTCAGAGAGAAAGTTAGCAACTAATGGACCTGTTCATGATTGCGGTCGGGATCATCGGATCCCGCGATCTCACGGAAGGAATTCTTGATGAGGTAATGAAGACCCTTGCCCAGCTAGCTCCGGAAGATCCCGCCGCCCTTGAATCAATAAAGAAACAGCTGGAGTCAACCATCGGCATCGTCATGGCCACCGGTGAAGGGCTGACAGATGGCGATAATCCCCCGTGGGTAGAGGACATCAAGGCCTCAACCAACTGGACCTACTGGGATTCGTACGTCAAGCAACTGAAGTCTGACAATTTCCCTGGGCCGGTAATCCGTACGCTGGATGAAGATACCGACAACATACTGACCGAATGCGGAAACCCGAATTCCGCAGGAAGTTGGCGCATCCAAGGACTGGTCATGGGCGATGTCCAGTCCGGCAAAACAGCTAGCTACTGCGGACTAATCAGCAAAGCAGGGGACGCGGGCTATCGATTCATCGTCCTGTTGACCGGCACCATCGAGGATCTTCGGTCCCAGTCTCAGGAGCGGCTCGACGAAGGTTTTGTTGGCAAGGACAGCCGCGAACTGTTGCAACGCCACACCGGTGGGCAAAGATTTGGAGCCGGCAGATTCAGGGATAGGTTTCCGAACGTGCTCACCTCAATTGATTCGGACTTTCTCACCAGGAATCGCGAGGCGCTCGGGGGCATCCCTCTGGAAAACATCAGCGAACCTGTTCTGCTGGTGATGAAGAAGAACAAGTCTGCGCTCGAAAACCTCATCTCGTACCTCAAAACGCAGCTTCCCAATGGGGCCGAAAGACTCAAGATGCCCCTGCTTCTGGTGGATGATGAGGCGGACAACGCGTCGGTCAACGCGAACAAGGATGAAAGTCCCGCCACCATCAATCGTCTAGTCCGCGAAGTCGTCGATAAATTCCAGCGTGCGTCTTATGTGGCCTACACCGCTACTCCGTTTGCCAACGTATTTATCAATCCGGACGCGCACGACCTCTTTCCGAAGAACTTCGTGTATAGCCTCAACGCCCCTACAAACTACATCGGTGCAAGTTCCATTTTCGTCGACGGTGGCGCGCACCAGGCACAAGTGGTGGAAATCGACGATGCGGCCGCCATTTTCCCGGACAAGCACAAGAAGGAGCTGGAGGTTCATAGTCTTCCTCAGTCTCTCCAGGACGCGATCGGTGTATTCCTGCTGGCGTGCGCAATCCGCGACCATAGGGATGAACCACTGAAGCACCGCTCCATGCTTGTGAACGTGTCCCGGTTTACTGACGTCCAGCGGCAGCTCGCGGATGTCGTCAAAAACTTCCTCTATGACCTGGTCGAGAACATCAAGCAGTACGTGGCGGACGACGACCTGTGGAAACGGCAACCCAGCCTAATTTGGCTGCATGAATTGTTCGAGGAGCACTACGGCAGTTGCGGATTGAGCTGGGGTGAGACGCGAAGGACCCTTTACGACGCCACGGCATCGGTCAAAGTCCTGACGATTAACCAGAGGACGGGGCAGGATGAGCGCCTTAACTACCGGGCCTACAAGGGTAACGAAAAGGGGCGGCGCGTGATCGCCATTGGCGGCCAGACGCTCTCGCGCGGCCTGACTCTTGAAGGCCTGTGCGTGAGTTACTTCTACCGGAACTCGAAGGCGTACGACACGCTGTTGCAGATGGGACGCTGGTTTGGATACCGGCCGAGGTACGCAGACCTCTGCCGCATCTGGATGACCACTGAAGCTCAAGACTGGTTTGCGCACATCGCCGAAGTCGTCGTTGAATTGAGGGGCGACATCAAGCGCATGCACGCGAACAAGTGGAAACCGAGCCAGTTTGGCATCCGTGTGAAGTCGCATCCTGATGCGCTCCTTGTCACGGCGGCAAACAAGATGCGCAACTCGACTGAGGTAGAAATTGACCTTTCGTTCAGTCTGCGTGCTACTGAAACCGCTTTCCTGCCAAGAACCGTGAATGCCAATCTCGCGAATGCGTCCATAGCGTCGAAGTTTCTGGCCTCGCTGGGCAATGCGGACCGACTTGGCGGCCGTGGAGAGGACGATGGCCGGTTCTTCTGGAGGAAAGTACCCGCCGCCCGGGTAACTGAGTTTCTTGGGCAACTTGAAATATCGCCTCTCAATTCGGCATTCATCCCGGACCAAAAGACCGGGGAACGGCCGTTGCTGACTTTCATTCGCGACAACAAGTTGGAAGCGCTCAGAAACTGGGACGTCTGCCTGCCGCAGGGCAAGGGTGCCGTAGCCGACGAAATCAAGTTCTCGGGCAAGGACGGTGCGGCAACCCATGGGCGGAAGCGCAATCGTCGTTTCGAGAAAACTTCCAACTCGTCAGCGCCGTACTTGAAGATCAACAAGCAGCGCGTGGGCGAGATCGCAGACGAGAAGGTAGACCTTGCCGATGCACAGATCACGGAGGCCGAGCGGAGGTGGAGAGCGGATCCGGATAACAAAGGCAAGAGTACGGTTCCAGGCAGTGCTTACCGCAGCTTCAGGTTGCGGCCGCTCCTCACCATCCATGCCATCGAGCCGGTGGGCGCAGAAATCGGGTCCAAATCCGAGAAGCGCATTCTGAATGTCAACGACATCGATCCGAAGCTGCTCGTGGCTATCAGTCTGGTCTTCCCGGAGTATGAGGAGACCGACAAGACGTCAGTTCGATATCGGCTGAATAGAGTCTACATGCAGCAGCTAGGACTCTTCGAAGATGAGGACGACGATGAAGACGAGGATTGAGGAGGTCTGGGACGAAATCGGACGAGAGACGCAGTCCAGACCAATCGCCGAGGGGAGTTACAAGCTCCGACGAGTTGATCCAGACTTCCGCTTCAGTCTCTTTGCCGGACTTGATAGCTTGGCGTACGTCATGCTCGCCATTGGAGTTACCAAGCCGCCGCCGGCGCTGACGCTGGATTCGGGCTCGCTGGATTATTTCAGACAGCAACGCAACGACGGCACGTGGCTAATGGCGCTGCGCTTGCGCCAGCTCGGGTTGAGTGGCGTGTTCGGGCGTCTCTGCCAAGACTTGGTGGATGCCATGCTCGCTGTCTCCGATGAGGAAGCGCTCGTAGCTCTCTTCCGGGATCGACTTACACTTTGGCAGAAGCTCTTCGACAATGGTTCTGGTGGGCTGCTCGAACCCTTCCAGGTCAAGGGAATGATCGCAGAACTCCTGGTACTTGAGGCCATCCTGCTGGACGGGACGCGCTCTCCGCTGGAGGCGGTGACCGCTTGGGTGGGACCGACGGGAGCCGATCAGGATTTCCAGTTTCTGGATGAGGCCATTGAAGTGAAAGCTGTTAGCCCCGGAGCAGATAGTATTTCCATCAGTTCGCTTCAACAGCTCGATGCCTTGGTTCCCATCAGAGTGAGGGTGTGCACGATGAGGTCCGCAGCGCCTGACGAAGTTGGGACCGTCAGCCTCAACAGCTTGGTCCCTCGCGTGGAGGGACATCTCGCTGCATCCCCGGAAGCCTTGTCCCTCTTCAAGGGACGCCTGCTTGAAGGGGGATATGTAGAGAATCCGCACTACGACACGATCGTATTTCAGCCTACGGCCAGTGAGGAATTTCGAGTGACGGAGGATTCTCCAAAACTGGTCACGGCATCTGTACCGACGGGCGTGATCTCAGCCAATTACGCGCTCGCGCTGCAGGCGTTACGCAAAACGGATTGAGGCGTCGCGATGGAAGAAGAGGAGTTCTTGGAGGAACTGCGCCAGATGGTGCTGCGGCGGGCCGCGACCCAGCACTTGGTCGACACGTTGGCCTTTGTCTCCGAAGTAGCCGCTCGTTTAGATGAAGATCCAGTCTTCGGCGAGTTCACACTCGCTGAGCACATCTCCCAGAATTCGAAAAAACAGCAACTCAGACTACACGGATTCACGGAGCTGGACGAGTCAGATGGAACGATCTCGCTCGTGATTGGGCGATGGGCGGACGAGCAGAAACCAAATCCGCTGACAACGGCGGACGTCGCTCAGCTTCGGAGCTGGCTGGAGAACTTCGCATCCGCGGCCTTGGCGGACAAGCCGATCGACCAGATGCACGCCTCCGGCGAAGCCTATGCGTTGGCCGAAACGCTCAGAAGCCGGAAAGCCGACTTGTCCTGCATCCGGCTCCACATCATTTCAAACCAGAGCCTGAGTCAGCGATTCAGGAAAGAATTCCGCTCTCATATAGCCGACATCCCTACGGAGACACACATATGGGATCTCCAGCGCCTGATGGCCATGTACAGCTCGGACCGCGAGAGGGAAATGGTGGAGATCGACTTCGCCGACTTCGAATCCAATGGTATTCCCTGCATTGAAGCGTCCAAGACTGACGGCTTGGAGTCGTATCTATGTGTCATTGATGGAAACATTCTCGCAGACCTGTTTGACAGGTACGGTAGCCGGCTTCTGGAGGGGAACGTGCGCTCGTTCCTTGGCATGAAGGGCAATGTGAACAAGGGCATCCGCAAAACCATACAGGATGCCAGACACCTGTTCTTCGCCTACAACAACGGCATCGCTGCCACGGCGCTTGCCGTGAAGTTTGACGCTTCAAAGGGCATGAACCGCATTACTGGAATATCTGATCTTCAGATCGTCAATGGCGGGCAGACCACTGCCAGTATCTTGCGCGCCCGCAAACAGGACAAGTTGTCGCTGGATGGCGTTGCGGTTCCCATGAAGTTGACAGTAGTGGCTCGTGGGGAGGCCCACGACCTGATTCCCAAGATAGCCGAATACGCGAATACCCAGAACAAGGTTGCGATTGCGGACTTTTTTGCGAACCATCCCTTCCATCGCAAGATGGAGGAAATCTCCAGGCGCGTCCTCGTACCAGCCAAGGCCGGGGTTCGCGTTCAGAGCAAGTGGTTTTACGAGCGGTCGCGTGGCCAATATCAGAACGAGCGTCTGTACCTTTCCAAAGCGAGGAAGGATGCGTTCGATCTCGAGTTCCCCTCAATGCAGGTCATCAATAAGACGGAGCTCGCGAAATACGACAGTACGCTGAATGAGAGGCCGTATTGGGCAGCACTCGGTGTGCAGAAGAACTTCATCAAGTTCGCAGGACAATTCTCGCCGAAAGGTGACAAAACCGAAGCGGAATATTGGGACGAGGTAAGCCCAAGATATGGCGATGCCTACTACCAACGCATGGCGGCTACTGCGATCCTGTGGAAAGCGGGAGAAGCCATGGTCTCGGATGGCCGGGGCAGCTGGTACAAGGGTGACTACCGCTCGCAGATTGTTGCTTACGCTTGGGCGCTGGTATTTCATGCCATGAGGGTCGATCGCAGGGAGCCAGATCTCGCGCGGGTCTGGGATAAGCAGGCTACAGACGGAAGTTTGGACGAGTCATTCAAAAGATCTGCCGTCCTTGTCCAAGATGCTTTGCTAATACTCCCGGCCGGGTCGTCGAACGTTGGAGAGTGGGCCAAGAAGGAGGCATGCTGGGAGAAGATCTCAGGGCTGAAGCTCGATCTGGGCGATGCCAAGGAAAACTGGTCAGTCGGGAAGGAAGTCGACAACGCTCGCAGTCGTGACGGGCGCCAGCAGGGCGCACAAGATGACGGGATCACACGACAGACAGAAATCGTCAGCTTGGCGAGAGCAGGTTATTGGCAGGCCTTGAGCGAATGGGGCCAACTCGGCAAGCATGTGTTTGGTTCCGAGATGACCCTACTTCAAAAGGCCTCCACCCCCTCTCGAGCAACCAAGCTTGCGATGGACAAGGACTGGAAAAAGCTACTTGACATCAAGAGACGATGTGAGGAAGAAGGGTTCCGCGGGCCGACCACCTGATCAGTCCTTGAGAACCGCGCGAACTTTCTTGGCAATCTGCCTCGCGAGCATCGGAGGGACCGCATTCCCTACCTGAACATATTGCTGCGTCCTGTTGCCCTCAAAAAAGTAGTTGTCGGGGAATGACTGCAACCTCGCAGCCTCGCGTACCGTCAGGCTACGGCACTGCCTGGGATCGAAGTGGATGTAGTAATGCCCGTCCTTTGCGATATGGCACGTGACCGTGGTCGAGGGCTCGCTGCGAAGCTGGACGCGGAAACGGTCCGCAAAGTTTCCGCTGAACCAGTTCTTGTGCGCGGGGGCCAGCGACTTGGGATAGTCCTTCTGCGAAGGAGATACGCCATGCACCAAGGCGTAAGCCGCTGCATAGAGATATCGCGCGAGATCTTTTTCCATATGTCTTCTCGCTTCGTGATTCAGGACAAAAGCCAAATTCTTGTCCCGCATTTTTCGACCATAGGCGGTCGGGCTGACTTTAGATGGAGACGTCCGGAGAGCGCCCTTGCAAGTGTGCGGGAGCTTCCCGTTCACGATGCTACGGAGGACCCCCCCTATACGTTTTCGATCTTCCGCGCTATCCAGCTCTCTTAGCGAGTCAATCGCCCTTTGCGCCTGCTCTCTTACCGTCTGCTTCCATTTTTCCACCGAGTCATTTTTGGATAGCCCGCTTCGAAGCTTGGGCAGGTCCCGAAGCGCGTCGCTTACAGTTACCATTACTTTCTTATCCAGAGGGACGAAATACTCTGGAGCAACATCTTCCCGAATGCCCAACAAGATAACGCGGTGGCGGGCTTGTGGAATGCCGAAGAACTCGGAGCGCACGATGAAGTCGTGAGGATCAACCCGCTTGCCATCTGGTCCGGTGTAGACGCTCGCGCCTTTCGCTAAACTGTAGATCCTGTAGGCCCTTCTGTCCTTAGTGTCGGCGGCACGCAAATCTTCCAGAAGCTTGCCGAAGATGCTCATCCCGGAGACCTTGGACGACAGGATGCCCTTGACGTTCTCCATCACGAAGATGGATGGCCGGAATTTGCGGATGAGCTCCAGGTAATGGGTGTACAAGAAGTGCCGCTTGTCCTCTTCCGGCTTGTAGTCCTTATTGCCCTTGTTTCTC
This sequence comes from Occallatibacter sp., assembly GCA_035648535.1. GTDB lineage: Bacteria > Acidobacteriota > Terriglobia > Terriglobales > Acidobacteriaceae > Telmatobacter. Next base: position 14,201 of record DASRLI010000254.1, read on the forward strand.
GCCCGTCCCACGAGAGAGTAGGCTTGGCACGGTGGTCCGCCAACCAATATCCAGTGCTCATTTTGTTCCTGAATCTGCTTCACTTTGGCGTGGAGCGTCCGACCGGCGCCCTCGGAACCGATTTCGAACTGAATAGCTTCTTCTCCCGCCCGTTCCCAAAGGCTCTCGGTGGCTTGGTTGTACGGAGATCGGGCTCTGCCGGCGACATAATCGTAGTAAGGCGTAAGCGACTTGCCTTGCAGGATCAGCAGGCGGTAGTACGCCCTGAGCCGCAGGGTCCTCCAAGCAAATTCCTCCTTCTCTACCGAGAGGGCGATCCGGAAAGGATAGGTGGCAGAACTGCCGGTGCCTTCCTTCAGCGAGGAGAATCCTTCACCCAAGCCCCCTGGTCCGGCGAAAAGATCCACGACCGCAATGTTCCTTTTCTTCGTCATGTTCGTGAGTATGCTTGAGCCATGACCGATGTCGTGACACCTGCAGTGCGCTCAGCAATGATGGGTGGTATTCGCGGCAAAGATACCAAGCCTGAGCTTATCCTCCGCCGGGGCCTCTTCAGCCGAGGCGTTCGGTACCGGCTGCATGCTGCGCGTTTGCCAGGTCGCCCTGATCTTGTCATCCGCAAACACAAGGCCGCTGTACTTGTTCATGGCTGCTTCTGGCACGCCCATGAAGGCTGCAGATACTTCCGGATCCCGGAGGGAAACCGCCAATTCTGGGTTGAGAAACTGGAGCGGAACAAGAAGCGCGATGCCCTCTCTTTGGAGAATCTCCTGGCAGCTGGCTGGCGAGTGGCGGTCGTATGGGAGTGTGCAACACGCGTGAATTCTGAGGCCGCCCTCAACACATTGTATGCATTCGTGATGGGGGACGAGGGGTTTGTCGAGATCGCCGGGGACAAGGATCGAGATTGCCTAGAGATCCGATTCGAAAGGTCTCGGTCGACTCGGCCCTCAGTCCATCGATGACATGGGCCCGACGATAGTCGCAACTCCGTCCCTGATGCGTTGGACGGACGCTTCCAGCTTGGTCAGATCAAGAGCCCGGGCCGGTACCGCGACGTATCGCTGAACTCCGGCGTCCGGACTGGGTCGCAAGCAACTGGGGTCGTTCGACGGAGTTGGTCACTAGAACCATTCTGATCGCCCGATTAGCCTGCTCGAGCCACAACTACCGTCGCAGCCCGACAGCGCGCTTAAAGTGCGCGGAGCTTGACAGAGCCGGGGGACGCGGAGATTGCCGAAGCCGGTGTGCTGAAGCTGAGCGTAGGCAATGCGTTCCGCGTCCAAATCAAGCCTAGCGCCAGTTCTCGCAGCCCTGCGGTCAACTGATTAAGCGGGTATATTGACTTGGGCTCGGCCTGATGCGCAATATTGTTGCGCGCGCTGATACAGACGGATATGAATCGCTTAACCGCGATTCCTTGAATGTGCGTCGGATTAGCCAAGCTATGGCCCAATCGTGAGAATGCACTGCTAAACGATTCTTCTTGAAGCGCATTCAATGCACCGCGCAACGACTGCGCTTCCGCAAGCGTGATGGGTGAGCGCTTCCGGCTACTCGCTCTTTCAAGGTCCTTGCCGAATCGCTCGATGAGCTCTCTTGCCAACGTCGATCTCTTGGTCCGATTGATTAATTGCTCAAGGGCCAAATATGTCGTGAGAAACGCAGCCTTGTCCGAAGTCTCAAGGCCAGCAAGCACAAGGATTTGTAACGCCTCCTCGGACGAAGTATCCAGCTTCACACTTGCGCCCCAAATAGCCTTCAGAGCGCTGAAGATGTAACCCGGTTCGCTGGGTTGAACATTAAGGTTGCCACCCATTACATATTCAAAGTGGTTTCCGTCGTCGGGAAAGGTCTGTAAACCCCACACACTGTCGATTACGATTCCAGCGTTCCTTGCCAAGACTTCTTGCTTCACTTGCGTCGAAACGCCGCCAGAAGGCGTGTCTCCAACAGGAATGCTCAGACCTACGCCAAGAATGGCATTTACCAAACGAAGTTTGGTTCGTAATGCCTCGCCCGCGGATTTTGCCCAACTCTCGGTGGCGAACCCGCCGCAATCCAGATGAAATGCCGTGGCGTGCTCAAGCGAGTCAGCGTTTCTTGCGACTAAGGTAAGTTGCGTCCCGTCCGGCAGCGCACATTGCTCGAAGCTCGATTTGAAGGCAAATTTACCAACTTGTTTGGCACCTAAGCGTAGCCGAAATTTGTAGAGCATGGGCACTGAAGTGCTAAAAGGAGTCCGTAGCTGGCGATTGGCGTGAAGAGCCGAACGGTGAAGTAGGTCTTGGCAAATATCGTTCCGGCTACCTTGGAAGGTTGGAGTAGATAGTACGCAGCGCTGATGTAGTTGCTTGTCTATCACTCCGAGGGGGCAAGGTCAACAAGCGCGGCGACGCTGCGTCGAGGTCTACGTTCAACGTGAGACAGAGCGCATGAAAACTGTGGTCTTGGCCGATTGGTCTGAATTTGAAGAATCCCTGCGACATGAGCTTGCGACGCTCAGACACACGGTGAACATAATTGCCCGAAACTTTGCGTTGACTACTACGACGAAGGACTGCGTCGAGACGAATAGGCTTGCGTTGGTGCTCAGTACTGGAACAGACCGCGACGAGACCAGTCCTTTTTGGGACGTACGTGCATTTGACCACGACCATGCGTGCGATCCGAAGGGCAAGCGACCGCAGGATATCGTCTACGCGTTCACCCTCGATATGTCGACGACGCCGTACTTAGTCAACCATGGCACCTCGACAACATCATTCGACATCACCGACACCTTGACCCAATACGACGGCATTGTGATCTACGACGCTCGTGGGTTGCGCCGCGTGTCGGAAAACGAATATTGGTTCGAATGCAGTGCGTTGGATCTCGTGCTGCTCGTGTTCACGGTTAAGGACGTAAACCTCGACGTTTAAACGAGCGCTTTTGAGCTACGTGCACAGACCAAACGTAGGAAACAGAAATTGGCGATCTGTGCCGTTTGTCAGATTGAGCAGCAGTGCTGGTTCAATAGATTAGGAGGGCGCGATGCAGTTCTTTGATACAGCCCGGGGCGCAGCCTTGCCAGAACCTTCACTATTGCCTCAGTACGCAGTGGCTTTGACTCGTTCCACATAGCGCCAAAGGTGTGAGCCGAACGCGCTCCAGGAAAACATTGCAAGGCTGATGCTCTCTTTCCGCCGGCCGACTATCAGCAACAAGAGAACAGAGCTGTTGAGTGTCGAGCGCTGGACAATTTGTCTCATCGCGATACTGTCGTGCGGCGATGGATGAGGGCGGTCCTCCGCATGCGTGTGCCACTCGCCAAGGTACAACATGCCAGCCATTGAACAATTATCGATCGCCTCCTGTGCGGCGATTGGGTCGGAGCGATAGCCAAATCGTGTCCGTTCGTCCTTTGGATACGGTCCGCTTGCTCGACTGACGACAACAGTCTGGTCGCTTACCGAACCAAAGAGCTGTCCGCCCGCCTCTTGCGCCCACGGCGTGGTCTGTCTATGTTTCCACACGGATGCGATGACGTGCGCACCAATCTCGATGGGCTGAACGTACGAGTCAGCGCGCCAATGGCCTTCGCTAACAATCACCGATGTGCGCCGCCTCACTCCCGCGCACGCCACGGATATTCCTTGATTGCGCAATTGCGGTCGAACTGAGGAAGCGGGTATCCTCCTTTTGCAATCACACTGTCTCTGTCACCAAGCCACGCGTAACGCCAAGACTGTCCTATCTGATCTAGCAAGCCTTTTGTCGCGAGGCTCGCCGCCATGGCTACCGTAAATTGGAGGTCAATCGCACCATGTGGTTGGAACACGTTTCCGCATCCCGCCTCAACCACTTGGACGGTCAATTGATGCGGCCACTCTGTGAGCCTGAAATCTGGCCTCTCGGTATCGTCAAATCTACCAATCAAGGAGTCCGCTCCGAACAAAAGGACTGCATGACCAGCTTGTGCGAAGGCCTCCACCCAAGTTGAAAGATAGGGCGGCGGTCTCGCAAGAGCACGTCGCCAAGTATCGAGGTAGGCATCGCCGTCAAAATCGATTCCTGCAGACACTATCAAGTCCGCATCGGAAACAGCGTCTAACTCACTCGATGTTAACGCCTGAGCCCGCCTCGGAAAGAACTCCACCTTCCGGAGGTGCGGGAACTCGTCCCGCAGCATGCTCGCCGTTGCCTCCGCCTTATTTGTACCGACGCGCGAGTTGCCCAGTGCGTGTCGAGATGTGTTTGCTGCCGCTAACACGTCGTTGTCAATCAGAACGAAGCTGCCTACGCCCGCTTGAGCCAGAAGCCGAACCAACGCTGCGCCGATAGAACCGCAACCGACAACTGCCACCGAACGTGATGACAGGTACGCAGCGCTATTATCGTGATCGCGACCATGCACCCAGGCGGCATCGATGCGAAATGTCGGGCATCGCAAAGCCGGTCTGTTCGCAAAGGAAGCTGTCGTACGTGCCCTAGGTACGTTCGAGAGGCGCCGGAATCCCCTTGTCAGATCTCGTTCCGAAGCGCTTGTTAAGAGTGTCGCAGCGAATGCGACGCCAGACTCCGTCTCTGCCCCGAAAACTACGGGCACTGGCCTACCGGCAACAACTATATTTGCCGCAACCTCGGCCGGTAAATGCGCCAGAACATCGCGCCCCCATTCGGGAAATTCGTTTGGTGACCAAGCGATGTCCAGCATTACCAAGTACGTCGGAAATACCAATTTGTCGCCGACATTGTAGCCGGTATTCTGCATCCAACTCATGAGTGCTTGCTTGGTTTCGGCGACCACGATCAATTTGGTCGAAGCGTCCATCGCAAACACTACTAAGCGAGAGTCTCCATGGGGCTTGAGAAGACACTTGACCGCCGGTACTTTGCTTGCTGTCGCGCACCGATGCTGCCAGTAAGTCCCAAACTCGCGCGCGAACTCGTTTCGACGGGCGTCAGCGCTAAGGCTTAAAAGTTCGAGAGCCCAAGCTAAATGTTGAGCAATCCGGTCGCGCGCACTCGCACGTACGCGCGTAGACTTGAGGCAAAGTGCCCCCTGTGCTTCGACATGAGGCCATGAAAAATCGCGTGGCGCTTGAGGCGCGAAGACTTTCGGCTGGGATGCAGGAAACGCGCGGTCGACTGCGACCAGGACGCGGTCGATGCCAGCAAACTGCACTTCGCCCGGGCGCACGTCCACCGTCCATCCGGCATCGTAGGATCCGCCAGCGAGGCCGCGCAGAATCGTGGCATCCAACCGAGTCCAGCGTCCAGCGTATTGTGTCTCTAGCTCCGCTTCGACATCGGGAACATATGTGC
>DASRLI010000255.1:0-5284 GCA_035648535.1 Occallatibacter sp.
TTCAGTGTTCGAAGTGTTCAGACTGGCGCAGCATTTGGCTGACATTGTTGCTCGAATCCTTCTCATCCAACTCGGCTATCAGGGAGAGTATCAGCGTAGAACGGCGAAATGGCGAGACGCAAAGATGGCGGATTGGGTCACCCCGCAGACTCCCCCAATTGAATTGGGTTATAGCAGAGAAGATGAACGGAGCGACGGTCACGCCTAAGTCCGGGCATTGCTCTGGGGATTAGCCCTGTCCAGAATTCCCCGAAATCTCCGCCACTGCACTTCGAAATCCGACGTACCGTAACCGTCAACACCTTTGGCACGGGATGCAGGAAGAATTCTGATTCCAGCCCGTCTCAGGTTGCTAACATTGCAGCCAAGGGAAATCATGGCAAACAACCACTCTGAACTAGAGAAGCGCCTTTGGGACGCCGCAGACGACCTCCGGGCGAACTCGAAGCTTAAGTCTGCGGAGTATTCCGTCCCGGTTTTGGGGCTCATTTTCCTCCGCTACGCCGACCACAAGTTCGCCTTGGCCGAGAAGAAGCTGGCTCAGCAGGGCTCCCGTCGCCGCAAGGTCGGCAAGACCGACTACCAAGCGCAGGGCGTCCTATTCCTCCCGGAGGAATCCCGGTTCGCCCACCTGCTGAACCTCCCCGAGGGCACCGATGTCGGCAAGGCCATCAACACGGCCATGAAGGCCATCGAAACCGAGAATGAAGACCTCAAGGACGTTCTGCCCAAGACCTACAACGCCCTCGAAAAGAATCTCCTCGTCACCCTGCTCAAGAACTTCTCCTCCATCCCCATGACCATCGAAGGCGATGCCTTCGGCAAGATTTACGAGTATTTTTTGGGAAATTTCGCGATGTCTGAAGGGCAGAAGGGCGGCGAGTTCTTCACCCCGACCAGCATCGTCAAGCTCATCGTGGAGATTATCGAGCCTTACCACGGACGCATCCTCGACCCGGCGTGCGGGTCAGGCGGCATGTTCGTCCAGTCGGCGGCGTTCGTGGAGCATCACCGTCAGAGCGTCAACGAGATTTCCGTCTACGGGCAGGAGAAAGTGGCCGAGACCATCCGCCTCTGCAAGATGAACCTCGCCGTCCACGGCCTCTCCGGCGACATCCGCCAGTCGGTCACCTACTACGAAGACCCGCACAAGAGCGTTGGCAAGTTCGAGTTCGTAATGGCGAATCCGCCCTTCAACGTGGACAAGGTGGACAAGGAGCGCATTAAGGACGACCCGCGCTACCCGTTCTCCATCCCCAAGGCCGACAATGCCAACTTCCTTTGGATTCAGTTGTTCTATTCTGCCCTGAACGAGACCGGACGTGCTGGGTTCGTAATGGCGAACTCGGCGGGAGATGCCCGAGGCTCGGAGTTGGACATCCGCCGCGACCTCCTCAAGTCCCGCTCCGTGGATGTGATGGTATCTATAGGACCGAATTTCTTCTACACCGTCACGCTTCCCTGCACCCTCTGGTTCCTCGACCGGGGCAAGTCGAAATCTAAGCTTAAAGGCAAAGTGCTCTTCATCGACGCCCGTCACATCTTCACGCAAATTGACCGGGCACACCGCGAGTTCACACCCCAGCAAATTGAGTTCCTCTCGAACATCGTCAGGCTGTATAGAGGAGAGAAGGCAGAGACCGAATCCGGAAGCAGCAACCTGATGAAGGAGCGGTTCCCTGACGGCAAGTACGCCGACGTGCTCGGGCTGTGCAAGGTCGCCACCCTCGATGAAATCGAGGCACAGGGCTGGAGTCTCAATTCCGGTCGGTACGTAGGCGTAGCCGAACGAGAGGCAGACGACTTCGAGTTCGCTGAGAAACTGGAGGAATTCAATGAGGAGTTGGAGAAGCTGAATGCCGAGGCGAAGGTCTTGGAAGGACAAATCAACGAAAACATGTCCAATCTGATTGCGGAGTTGTCTTGATGAGTTTTCCGACCAAAACAATTCGGCAAATCACTGCCGCACTCATCGACTATCGGGGCAAAACGCCCACCAAGACAGCTTCTGGTACGAAGCTGATAACGGCTAAAGTAATCAAAGACGGCTTCATCGTTGACGGAAATCACGAATACATTGCAACAAATGACTATGACAGTTGGATGAGGCGAGGATTGCCTCATTCTTGCTTCCTTTCAATGTGCAACTCTTTGAATTCTCCTCTCGCCATCCACAGCACCGCTACTGTTGCCCTGTGAGCGGAGTCGTCCGATCTTCGCCACCAGCTTCGGCTCTGCATCCTCCGCCTTCGGACGGCCACCGACTCGTTCCTGAGCCTTCGCACGCTGAAGCCCTGCGATGGTGCGCTCACTCCAGCCGGAACTGAAGCGGTGGCACAATGCGAGGTTGCTATTTAAGCAAGAAGTCTCTCATTAAGCCTGACGCTATGTCCTCTGCTAAAGCCGGTAGCTGAGTTCCATTAGTGGGATGCAAATACATGAAGACAGCGTTTCCGCTTCGCATAGTTAATGAGTAGGTGAGATCAATAGATGCACCTTCGCACACAAAAGACACTGTTGACGCTGCCTCGTCATAGATTCCTACAAGACTTCTTCCGTCGCTATCTCTAGTCAGCACGATTCGGTCGGCATACGGGCTAAGCCATGTGAGAACTTCCGATTGCATTTCGGCGTTAAACTGCTCGCTCTTGCTTTTCATCAATTGTCTAAAGCTGGCCCATGCTTTTGGTCCAAATTCTTTGATTGGATTGTTGGCAGAATCATCCTGCAACTTCTGCTTGTACTCAGCAGCAAGCGATTTCATTTCGTCCATGTTGCTATTCCTCCGTTCACGAAGAAGGTTTGCGTGAAGAACTGATTATGTTACGAAGCCGCGATGTATCCACTTCAGACTACCACTTGTTCAAGTTCAGCGATTCGTAGCACACGAGAGGATTCTACGAACGCACTGCCGTTCTCTACCATCATGCGCGAGAGACGCCGTACAAACGGCTCTCCTGGGCTCCCGTCGCCGGTGGACGTTGGCGGATAGACTGGCCGAGGACGAATAGGGGCGGGTGAGGGGCTAAGAGTTGCGTACTCACCGAAGTGAATCATGCCCGTTGTTTCTTCGCCACCAGTTGATTCGGCCAGCCCAAGAACACCTCAGAAGGCCGGTACCGGCGTTGCTTCCCACACCATGGGCAGGTAACAACTATTGACTGGAATGGGAACTCCTTCACACCGGAGGGGACATCCTGACTACAGTCTTTGCAGTTAACGACGAACTGCTTGCGTTCCTGCATCTGCGCTACCGCGTTGCGGTAGGGGTGGCCTTCCCCGGCGCAGCTTTCGTCGCAATCACCGCAACCACAAGCGCACCGAGAGCCAAAAAAGCCACCCCCAACGCCACCCAATCTTCTGGTTCAAAGGCCACTGCTGTTTTTCTCCCTCGCGGTGTCATTTCGCTCATCTTCGGGTCTTCGTCCATGGCTGTCGCCACCTCTTAGCTAAACCTTCTCTAAAGGTAACGCATTCCGTCCGCGATTTGTTGCGGTCAAATAGGGTCAACCAACTCTGGACGATTGTTCCTCACATTACCCACATCCCGGCTGACCGGCCATGCCTTCATCTCTTCAGCCGGATATGGTCTCAGTAGGTCTACCGGCAACTGTGCCGGTTCACCCGGCTCCAACCATCTGTCGTAATCCTGCCGGTGGAGTGTGACCGGCATTCTGTTGTGTATCGGCTCCATCAACTCGTCGGGGTCAGTCGTGATGACTGTATAGGTCTCCAGCGTTTGCCCGGTGGCCTTATCCTTCCACGAGTCCCACAGGCCAGCGAATGCGAAGAGTTCTGCGTCCTTCATGGCGATGGCATACGGCTGCTTTGTCTTCGCATCCAGTTTCTTCCACTCATAAAACCAATCGGCTGGAACTAGACAACGACGGCGCTTCATTGCCTCACGATAGGCCGGACTCGTTGTGATGGTCTCCGCCTTGGCATTAATAGTGTTGAATGCCATCTTGGAATCCTTCGCCCAAAACGGAATGAGACCCCAACGCATGATGGCCAACTCACGCTCACCTGTCTCCGAATCAAGCCTCACAACTGGCTGAAAGCTCTGCGGGGCTACGTTGTAAGAGGGCGCAAGATAGGAGTCGTCAAAAACATCAGTATTGTGGGTCTGCATCCACTCAGCGATGAACTGTTTGTCCGCACGTCTGCCGTATCTGCCGCACATGGCGCAATTCTATCCCCACACAACCTTTTCGGGACATGAAAGCAACGTGAAGGGTTTTTGCAACGGGGTGTGGATAAATATGCGGATAAGTCTGGAAGGAACCGAGGATAAACACCGATAGCTGAAAACGAGAGACCGCTACAAGCGCAGATGGCCAGCTTCTTCCCCAGTGAGCTTGGCGTCCGTGGGACGATGCGGCTTCCCAACCGCAAAGAAGCAGCTGGCGCAAGAAGATTATACCGCTCTACCCGAGTTCCCGATATTGTTCTTCGGTCAAATTCAGCCACACACCGCCGCACCCGATTTGAAATCCATGAGCCAGTCGGCGAGAACTCGCCGCGTAGAGCACCGGGGAACACCCGATTGAAATATCAAGGGGCGAATTGGCCGACCCCACCGGAGGGCGAGTAGTCCGTGGCTACGCGAAGAGCCGGGCTCAATAGGCTGTTACGCCCGACGACCGCCTAATGAGCCCGGACTTCCTGTTCGAGTCGATGAGCCCTTATCATCCGGTATGCTCTCATTCCCGAGGAGGAATCTATGCGGAGAACGCTCCGAGATTTGGCAGACGCTCAAAAGAGCTACTTGCGATTCAGCAGGAATTTGGTCGCCTTGAGAAGCGCATCGACGCGGTGCGAGATTGCGTCACGGGCTCACTCATACGCATCTTTGGTGAGGAGCGTCCGGCCTTCACCGGACTGGCGGAGCAGCAACTCATCGAGAAGATTGCTGGCCGAGTGGCCGCTCAACTTGGCACTGTACCGAAGCCTCAGGCAAAAGGTGAGCAGCGGTACATCCGCGATGTTGAAGCTGCGAAGTACCTCAGAGTGAGCGCGGCAACGCTTAGAAGCTGGAGGGCAAAGAGGTCGCCCTCCGGGCCAGCGGTCACCAGAATCGACAGAATGGTGATTTACTCCATGAAGGGGTTGGAGCAATTCATGGAACTGCGAACCGTTGAGGGGGGTGGTAACCGGGACGGAACTGAGAGGGGATATTGTGAACGGCATTTTTGCTCTGCGGGTCTGAGCGGCAGCAGAGCGAATCCGGTCGAACGCAATATAACCGGCGAGGTGTATACTCGTTCCCGGAAAGCGAGTGGAT
>DASRLI010000256.1:0-12125 GCA_035648535.1 Occallatibacter sp.
GCCAATCGTTCGATAGCCTGGCGAACGACATTCTTACTTTTCGGGCGCTCGGTCTCGACATGATCGGCATCGGCCCATATATTGCGCACGCCGCCACGCCACTGGGTTCTGGCGCACTCCGTCCGGCAGTTGCACCGTCGGAGCAGGTTCCGAGCAGCGAAGAGATGGTGTACAAGATGATTGCCCTCACGCGCATTGTTTGTCCGGACACAAACATTCCCAGCACGACAGCGCTTGCCACGATTAATAAAATCGACGGCCGCAAACTGGGCCTCAAGGCGGGCGCGAATGTCGTGATGCCAAACCTGACGCCGTCGAAATACCGCCGCTTGTACGAGATTTATCCCGCAAAGGCGTGCATCGACGAGAGCGCTGTTGATTGCAATCAATGCCTGCGCGGGCAGATTCACTCGCTCGGCCGTTTCGCGGGACGAGGGCCGGGCGGCAGAGGAGATATAGAGGCTCCCGTGAACATCATTTCGGATGGGCAATCGCAATGGGTGCAGTTGCAAACATAAAGAGGTGAATGATGACCCAGGATGACGGCGCCGTAGAAATTGTGGTCTGCCTCGGGAGTTCCTGTTTCGCGCGAGGGAACTCAGAGAATCTGGCCATCATCAATACGCATGTGCAGAGCCACGGACTAAAAGCCTCCGTCCGCATGACGGGTCAGCTTTGCAAGGACGAGTGCATGCAAGGCCCCAATCTGAGCATCGGCGGAACGGCCTACCATGGGGTCACAGCGGCAAGATTGCGCGAACTTCTGCAGCAACTAGGCAGACCATCTCGGGGCGAACATGGAACGACTTAGCTTCATCAAAACCCGGAAACACGAGTGCCAGGATTGCAATAAATGTATCCGCGAATGCCCGGTGAAGGCCATTCGAGTACAGGACAATTGCGCCCAGGTTGTTCCTGAACTCTGCATCATGTGTGGCAATTGCACATTGGCTTGTCCCAGCAATGCGAAGCAGGTGTGCGACGATTTGCCCAGCGCAAAAGCCCTGATTAACTGCAGGCGCGCAGTGATTGCCTCGCTTGCCCCGTCGTTTGTGGCGGAGTTTCCCGGCGTGCGGCCAGCGCAGCTGATTCATGCTCTCAAAAAGCTTGGGTTCTTTGCCGTTTCGGAAACAGCCCTCGGCGCTCAGCAGGTCTCAGCCAGCGTTTTCTCGTTGATGCGCAACGAGCCGAACAAGATATGGATCTCTTCAGCATGCCCCTCAGTCGTCGATTTCATCCGTAAATATCATCCTGAATGCCTGCCAAATGTTTGCGGTGTACTGTCTCCCGTACTCGCGCATTGCAAGATGCTGCGCTCATATTATGGCGACGACATCGCAATCGTTTCTATCGGTCCTTGCATCGCGGAGAAGAAGGAAGCCGAAGAACATCCTGAGCTTCTTGATGTAGCTCTCACGTTTGAAGATTTGAGTTTTTGGCTCACTGAAAAGAACATTCATCTAGCGGAAGTTGTCGACAGCCCGGATGATCGCTTTGAACCGGAAGAGGCGGAAGAGGGAGCTCTGTTCCCGATTGAGGGCGGAATGGCTGCGGGCCTAACCGGTAACCACGAGGTCGACAATTTGAAGTTCATGTCGCTCTCCGGAATGGCGAACATTGGACAGGCTTTGAAAGATATTTCCAAATGGGTGCCTGAGCACAACATCTTTTTTGAGATGAGCGCGTGTGCGGGATCGTGCATCAACGGCCCGAAAGCGGCGCGCAACACTTCGGTGGCACGGCGGCGCTACGACATTGTTCAATACGCAAAGGCCGCCTCGGTATTCCCGCGCGAGCCGTCGCTCGCAATCGCCCAGAGCCATGAAGCTTCTCCGGCGGCTCGCAATGAGTACAGCGATCTGCAACTGCGGGACGCACTGCGCACGGTGGGGAAGTACTCTGTTGAGGACGAACTCAACTGCGGTGGCTGCGGATATGATTCCTGCCGCGATTTTGCCCGCGCCCTGATTCCCCGCAACGCTGAGCGCATGATGTGCGCAACCTATACGCGCAAGCTGGCGCAGAAGAAAGCCAATGCGCTTCTTCAAAAAATGCCCTCCGCCGTCGTAATCGTCGACGATGATCTCAAGATAATCGAGTGTAATTCCAATTTTGTGCGACTCTTCGCGGCCGATGACGAGCAGTCCAGAAACTTTGAAGGCAGTGCTCTGAGCGCCGTGATGCCTTTCTCTTACTTGTTCCGCCGTGTGCTCGACTCCAGCGAGGATATCGTGGGCCACGACATTCGCTATCAGCGGAGCATTCTGACCACAAGCATCTTCACGATTGAGCCACATTCTGTAATGTGCGGGATGTTTCGGGATATCACCGAACCTATCTTCCAGAAAGAGCAGATCATTGATCGCGCCCGCGAAGTGATCCAGAAGAACCTGAAGACGGTGCAGCAGATTGCGTACCTTCTCGGCGAGAATGCCGCCGACTCGGAGATCATTCTCAATTCCATCGTTCGCTCGTTCAGCCCGGAGGAAGTGGGCGACAACAACATCGGGGGAAAGCAGTGACCGGCGCCGAGAGTTTTATCGAGGTGGATTCCTGCCAGCGGGCCAAGCATGGCCAATTGATCTCCGGGGATGTTTTTTTATCGGAGAAAGTAAAGCAGGATGGGCGCATTGTTTCTGTTCTTTCCGACGGTCTTGGGAGTGGCGTGAAAGCCAGCGTGCTGGCGAGCATGACGGCGACCATGGCATTGAAGTTCGCCGCCAGCGCGATGGATATTCGCAGGTCGGCGGAGATCATTATGGACACTCTGCCCATCTGCAGCGTTCGAAAAATCAGCTATTCGACGTTCACAGTTGTGGACATGGCGAGCACAGGCGAGACACGAATCATCGAACATGGCAATCCCTCTTTCCTGTTGATCCGACCCAAGGGTGAGTTGATTGTTTCCAAGACGGAGGTGCGTCCCGAGCGCTGGCAGGACCGCGTCATCAGCTTCTCAAGTTTCGATGTCCAGCGCGAGGATCGCATCATCTTCTTTTCCGATGGCATTACACAGGCAGGCATGGGCGAGTTCCGCACCCCACTCGGTTGGGGACTGGAGAACGTCGACAAATTCATTCGCGAAAAGATTGACCGGTATCCCTACATCTCGGCGCGCGAGCTGTCGCGCATTCTGGTTGCAAAAGCCGTTGAGGTTGACGGCCTCAGCGCGAAAGACGATATCACCTGCGGCGTGGTTTACTTCCGCAGTCCCCGGCAACTGCTGGTCATTACCGGAGCTCCTTTCAATCGGGCTCACGACCAGGATCTCGCAAAGATGGCTGAACGAACTCCGGGCCGCAAAGTCATCTGCGGCGGAACGACGGCCAACATCATCTCGCGTTTACTGAATCGCACCATTCAGATTGACATGCGGCAGCAGCTCCATCCCAGGATCCCTCCCTCGGCCAGAATGGAAGGCTTTGACCTGGTAACGGAAGGCACACTGACGCTTGGTGAAGTGGTTCGCCTTCTCGAAGAGGGCTTTGCGCCCGAGGAAATGAAGTCGAATCCGGCCGTGCGGTTAGCGGCAATGCTCCTTGACAGCGACATTGTAAAGTTCGCCGTCGGTACCAGAATCAATGAGGCGCATCAGGATCCCAACATACCTGTCGAGCTTGACCTCCGCCGCAATATCGTAAAGCGAATAGCGGAATTGCTGGAGAGCAAGCATATGAAGCGGGTTCTCATCGAGTACGTCTAAGCAAATTTTCCCGCACAGTGGGCCGATGGACTCAGGGTGACGCCTTTCCCCGAGCGCGGGCGCCAAATTGAGCTTCTGGTTGATAAAGTCACATGTTCCGTTTACTATAATGACAACACTGCAGATTGCCTTTCCGGATTGCTTGCGCTTGGTTGTTCTTGTGACTTCTGAAATAGAGGTGTACACATGACCTGCCCTAAGTGCCAGTCCAGCACAGTTTCCATTATTCCCGCAGAGATTCGTCTCTATCGCGACGGTCCTCGTACATTAAGCCATCCTCCCGTGACGCCTTCTCCGGATATCAAAGTATGTTTGGACTGCGGCTGGTCGGAATTTTCTGTTCCGCGATCCTGGCTTTCCGCGGGATGGCTGCAATCGGTGCGCTCAACGAGCGCAGCAAGTGAGACTGTAATTGCTGCTTCGCTCGTACCGGCTGTTTCTATATAAATAGAGTTCCAGCATAGATAAAGTAGCAATGCCGTGCTGGCCTTCCCTGATCGGCTGACTACTTTCCGATGCAAAAAGTCGAGAAGATCAGACTGAGAATGTCATCGGAAGTCGTCTGTCCGGTCAGGGAATCCAGGGCCCACAGAGCGCGGTAGAGGTCGAGCAGAATCATCTCGTGGGGGATGGAATTCACATTCGCCTGCGATGCATCTGCGAGTGCGGACAGCGCGGTCGTGATGGCCTGGTGGTGGCGGAGGCTGGTTAACATGCCGGGCTCCGAGGCGGCTCCACCGGTGGCCAGGGCCAGGATTCGCTCGCGCAGAGCGGAGATTCCTTCGCCGGTGAGCGCAGAGGTCGGCTGAGCGGGAATGCCGGCTATTTCGCATGCGGCAATGGTCACGCTCGCAAGATCGCTTTTGTTGATGGCCACCAATGCGGGGCGGCCCTGAACGGCCTCGAGCAAACGATCTTCCTCGTCGTTGAGCGGCTGTGTGGCATCAAGAACCACGAGCACGAGAGCGGCATCGGCAAGCGCTTCGCGGCTGCGGCGAATGCCCAACTGCTCGACCTCTTCCAGGCTCTCGCGCAAGCCGGCTGTATCCACCAGTTCCAGCGGAATTCCGTCCAGCGAGATTCGTTCAGTAACAGTGTCCCGAGTGGTGCCTGGAGTGGCAGTCACAATGGCGCGGTCGCGCTCAACCAGTCGATTGAAGAGCGAGCTTTTGCCGGCGTTGGGACGGCCCACAATGGCCAGCGAGAGCCCGTCGTGCACGATGCGGCCGCGGGCAAAGGAAGCCTCCAGCGCGGCCAGGGGTGGCGTGAGTGCGTCGATGCGCAGGGCGATTTCCGCCTGTGGCGCTACGTCCACATCGTCTTCCGCAAAATCAATACCGGCTTCGAGCAGAGCGATGAGCTCAACCAGCGACTGCTTTACAGGCGCGACACGGTGGCTGAGTGCGCCCCCCAACTGACTGGCGGCCAGGCGCGCCTGGGTCAGTGTCTGCGCCTCAATGAGATCGCGCACGGCTTCGGCCTGGGTAAGGTCGATGCGGCCGGCCAGAAAGGCGCGCTGAGTGAACTCCCCCGGCTCGGCCAGCCGCGCGCCCAAATCGAGTGCACGGCGCAGCAAGAGCTCCAGCACAACTGGAGATCCGTGCGCGGCTATCTCAACGACGTCCTCGGCGGTATAGGAGTTGGGAGCGGCGAAATAGGTGACCAGCGCCTCGTCGATACGCGCTTCTTCGGGTCGCTCAGCTCCGGGTTTCTCATCTTCTTTGCCCGGAGAATCAAGCACATCGGCCAGGCGCGCGCGTCCGTGTTCGAGCGGCTGACGGAGGCTGACCAATTGCACCGCAATGGAGGCAGCCTGAGGCCCGCTAAGGCGCACGATGCCGATGCCACCCCGGCCGGAAGGCGTTGAGATGGCGGCGATGGTGTCAATAGAAGTGGCTGGATCGGCCATGTGCTTCAAACAGTGTAGAAGCTTGGCGTCCTGGGACGCTCGAAAGGGATTCAGTGTGACCGGCAAACGTCTGATTTGGGAGCAGACCAGACTATAATCCTGTGCGACGCGGTGAACGCATATTCTGCGCCATGGAAGCCTCGGGCGGCGCCGCGCACATTCGTCCTTAAAGGTCTAATTCTCTTGAATATCAGTTTGCGGCAAGGCGTACGCGGGTCAAAAACAAAGCGTGAAGGGAAAACGTTCTCCTTCCTGGCGCTTGCGGCTTTGCTGTTGTTTACAGCGAAGCCCCAGGCGCAGCAGCCGGCGCAGAGCGTTTGGCAGGGCGTGCTGCGCGACGCAGCCAGTGCGCCGATTCCAGAAGCGAAGGTTCGGCTGGCCGGCAAAGGCGCCGCGGCCGAAGCAGTGACAGGCACAGATGGCTCTTTCAAGCTGACGCCTCTACCTGTCGGCCAATACCGTCTCAGTGTTCAGGCAAAAGGCCGCAGGGTCAATTACGCACAACCCATCGATATAGAAGCGGCCGCGCCTTCGGTCGCGCTTACTCTTTCCAACCGTGGTGAACTCACCGTTGCCGTAATTCAGAGCCAGTCCGCGACGGGCGGCGAGGAACTGTCGAGCCAGGCGGTGAGCGAGCTGCCGCTGAACAAGCGCGACTTCAGCACGCTGCTGTTGCTGGCCGCCGGCACCATGACAGACGCGAACGGCGCCACCAACTTCACGGCGCAATTCGCCATCAATGGACAGCGCGGCGTGGAAGCAGTGTTTGCCATGGATGGCGCCGACATCAGCGATCCGGAGATGGGCGGCGCGACATTCTCGAACTTCAATGTGGATGCCGTCGAGGCGATCCAGTCCAGCTCCGGCTGGATGCCGGCCGAGATTGGCCGCGGGGCTGCGGGGTTCACAAACATCATTACGCGGTCCGGCGCGAGCGGCTTTCATGGATCGTTCTTCGAATTCGTACGCAACTCCGCCTTCGACGCGCGCAATTATTTTGACCACGCTACGCTGGCCTATCCGGGAAGGATTCCTCCCTTCCGGCGCAACGAGTTCGGGTTCACCAATGGCGGCCCGATCTTTATTCCCCATGTGTACGACGGCCGCAGCCGGACATTCTACTTCGCGCAGTACCAGGGCTTCCGCCAGGTGTTGGGAACCACGCAGGTGATGCCGCTGCCCAGTGCTTCCGAGCGCACCGGGCTTGATACATTGACTTACCCGGATGGCTCCGTCGATACGTTGACGGTTCCTGTCGATCCTGGGATTGCGGCACTGCTGAAGCGTTATCCGCTACCGAATTATCTTTCCGGCCCCTTTCAGCAGCACACCTATGCGACGGCATCGAAAGTGGCTACAGATGCCAACCAGTTTTCCTTGCGCATCGATCACAGGTTCTCTTCCAAAGACAAGTTTTTTGCACGCGTCATCCTTGACAATCTGATGGGCCCCACGACGAATCCCGACCAGACAGCGATCGATCCCTCGTTCGGTGTTGAGTACATTGACCGGGAGCGCAACGTGGTGGGTACCTACACGCACGAATTCTCGCCCCGGCTTTCGCTTGAGTCGTCGCTTAGCATTCAGCGCACCACACCGGGATTTCCCACCGCCAACTACACCGACCCGGCGGTCAAGTTTAACGACGGCCTGTTCGAGGCCTTCAACTCCGCGGCCGGAACGGTGATGCAGGCTTACGGAAATCTCTTCCAGCTTCGCGAAAACGTAGTCTTTAGCACCGAGCGGCATACCTTTAAGGCAGGCGGAGAGATACGCCTCAATCGCGACAGCACTTACTTTGGCATCAGTCCCAACGGCGAGTACAGCTTTGGCGGCGGCGCGGCTTATTCAAACAAGAACATCAAGTCGGCGAGCGGAAAACACGACATTCATCCCGGCGATCTTCTTCCCGACACGCTTTCAAGCTTTTTGGCGGGTAGTCCATTCTCCTATTCCGTGTCCATTGCGCCGCCGTACTTCTCAAGTGGAGAGCACATTGGCCCGGCGGCTATCAGCCGCAACAATGTCGACGCGTACTTGCAGGACACCTGGAAGGTGAACAGCCGCCTCACGCTTGACTACGGGATTCGCTGGGAACTTTACAGGCCGATCAGCGAGCGCGCCAGGCGAACCGCGGGATTCCTGAATACCAATGGTACGCATGAATACGTGGTGAACCCGCAGCCCGGCTACCGCACCAACTGGACGGGGTGGGGCCCGCGCGTCCAAGCGGCCTGGCAGGTTTCCGAAAAGCTACAAGCCCATGTCGGCGGCGCCATCACTGTGATCCCTCCAAATCTTTGGCAGGACAACTTTCTGACTGGCTCAACTCCGTTTGCGGTGACGCCGAAACTATTGTCTGCTTCGAATGCGCCCATCGGCTATGGGTTTCAAATCACGCCGGCGCAGTTACCGCGCGCTTATACACTCGCGGGCGCCGATATGTTTCCCCCCGGACGCACCACCACCGTTGCACCCAACACACCGATGGATGTCGATCGGTACGAGCAGGACGTGGCGGCGCTCACGCCGGGCCATGTAGTCAGCGACCTGTTTCTCGCTGGTATCGATCGCAACTTCGGCAACGCGACGTTATACACCTGGACGGCGGGCCTGGAGCGCAAGTTCGGCAACCTGACCGCGAGTGCGAGTTATGTGGGTACAGTTGGCATGAAGCTTCCGCGGACGAGCTTTCCCAACGCGTATCCCGGCGCCGATGCCACATTTGCTCCGCGCACCAAATTCGACAGTGCCGGCAATGTAATTGGCGGCTACGGGTTCGAGAACGAAATTACGGCAACTGCACACTCCAACTATCACGCGTTACAGACTTCGCTCTCCGGCACCATTCCTCACGGCGGTCCCGGCATTCAGGCGAGCTATACATGGGGCAAGTCGATCGACGACACCAGCCAGGTTATCGGCGGTACGGGTTCCACGGGGGCCGTGGCCCAGGGCTTCTCGCAGAATCCATATGACACTCATCCCGAGAGAGGCCCATCCTCGTTCGACGTTGCTCATGGTTTCGGCCTTAGCGTGGCCCAGGATATGCATTTGGAAAGCGTGAATTTCCTGCGCCCGATCAGCAGGAAAGTTACCGATGGCTGGGAACTGCTGAGCATCTCTAGTATGAGCACCGGCTCTCCGTTCACCATCTTTTCCGGAGTGCAGCAGACCGGCGCCGGCTCGAATGGCGTGGACCGGCCCGACCAGATCGCCAAGCCGCATCTCTCCACTTCACGCAAAGTGCGGGAAGACTACTTCGGCCAGGGCACAAACAACGCTGCCTTTTTCTATATCCCCATCCACGTACCAGGCGGCACGGGACGCAATCAGGGCCGCTTCGGCACGCTGGGCCGCAACACCTTTCGCGGGCCGGCTTACTACAATTTCGACTTTGCGCTCATCAAGGACACGCCCTTCGGCCGACGCAAGAGCGGAGCTGAACGCATCGATCTCCAGTTCCGCAGCGAGTTTTTCAATCTCTTCAACATTGTGAATATGGGCCTGCCCGCCAACATCGTGACTGGTTCCGGCTTTGGCGAAATCAGCAGGACCGCGGGCAGCTCGCGCCAGATCCAGTTATCGCTGAAATTGATTTATTGATCGCGGACGCATCCGCAGGCTTGCCGCACATCATTTCGCCTGCTATAAAGGTCCAGCAAAACCGGACGGCCTTCGCCGCGCTCTGAGGAGATCCTATGTCCATTAAACGATATGAAAACATCAGCCGCATCTTGCTTGGCGGCGCTGCGCTCGTCCTTGGCGCAGCTCCATTGCTGGCGCAGCAACCGGCCGCACAAAATGCACAACCGCAGCCGGCACACGCGCAGCAATCAGGCCGGCACGCGCTCGACATGACACTGGTCAAGCCCGAGTCGGTTGGCTTTTCGTCTGAACGGCTGGAGAGGCTCCATGCGCTGATGCAGCAGACGGTGGACGAGAAGCATCTTTCTGGCATCGTCACTATTCTGGCGCGTCACGGCAAGGTCGTTGACTACCGCACCTACGGCCAGCGTGACTGGTCGACCGGGGCGGCGATGACCAAGGACACCATCTTCCGCGACTACTCGATGACCAAGCCGGTTACCGGCGTAGCAATGATGATTCTCTACGAGCAGGGCAAGTGGCTGCCGTCTGACCCGATCTCGAAATACATTCCCGAGTTAGCCCACCTGAAGGTCTTTAACGGCGTCGATGCGGATGGCAAGATGATTCTTGTCGATCCGGACCACGCACCGACGATGCGCGAGCTGATGACGCACACGGCTGGTTTCAGCTACGGCAATGGCAAGACGCCGGCGGATGCCATGTACGGCGAACTGCATGTGCGCCAATCAAAGAATCTTCAGGAGATGATCGACAGGCTTGCAAAGATCCCTCTGCTCTATCAGCCGGGCAAGGGCTGGGTTTACAGCATGTCGATGGACATTGAGGGCTACATCGTGGAAAAGCTGACGGGCCAGTCGCTGCCCGATTTCATGCGCGACCAGATCTTCAAGCCACTCGGCATGAAGGACGCAGGCTTCTACGTGCCCGAGGCCAAGCACAATCGCTTTGCTGCGCTTTATGAAAATGGACCCGAAGGAAAGCTGATTCCGGACACGACCAACGGCAGCGGGATGGGCAACTTTCTGACGCCGCCAGCCATGCCCTCGGGCGGCGGCGGCCTGACATCAACGGCTGAGGACTATTACCGCTTCGCGCAGATGCTGGCCTATGGAGGCGAGCTGAATGGCGCGCGAATTCTGGCGCCGGCCACCGTGCATTTGATGACCACAAACCATGTGCCGGTCGAGCTGCTGACGGGCGAATACAGCATCGGCCTTCAGATTCTGCGGCCGGGCTTTGGCTACGGGTACAACTGTGCCGTCATCTACAATCCGCCAGAGGCTAACTTGCCTGACGGCAAAGGCACGTTCTTCTGGGACGGCGCCGCGGGAACATGGTTCTGGGTCGATCCCACTAACGACATCGTGTTCGTAGGAATGATTCAACGGATGCATGGCGGAAGTCCCAATGTTGAGTACTTGAGCCGCAACGTCGTCTACCAGGCGCTTGTGGACCCTTCAAAGTAAGCAAGAGGAATGTATGACCAAGCATCGATTTGGAAACTTCAGCCGTTTGCTTCTGAGAGGCTGCGCGCTTGTGCTTGGCACACTTTCCGTAGCGGCGCAGCAGTCACCTTCGCAGCCGGCGCACGCGCAACAAGCGGCCCACCAGGCGCTCGACATGACGGTCGTGAAGCCCGAGTCGGTGGGCTTCTCGCAAGAGCGGCTGGTGCGGCTTCACGCGCTGATGCAGCAGGCGGTGGACCAAAAGCAGATTGCCGGCATCGTCACTATCCTGGCGCGACACGGCAAGATTGTGGATTACCGCACCTACGGCGTACGCGATATGGCCACTGGCGCGCCGATGACGAAGGAAACCATCTTCCGCGACTACTCGATGACCAAGCCCATCACCGGCGTAGCGATGATGATTCTTTACGAGCAGGGCAAGTGGCTTCCGTCGGACCCGATCTCGAAATACATTCCGGAGTTTGCTCACCTGAAGGTGTTCAAGGGAGTGGATGCAGACGGCAAGATGATCCTGGTCGATCCGGACCACGCGCCGACGATGCGCGAACTGATGACGCACACCGCCGGCTTCACGTACGGAATTTTCGGCAACACGCCTGTCGATGCAATGTACCGCGACCAACATGTGCTGGCTTCACGCAACCTGCAGGAGGTGATCGATAAGCTGTCCCAGATTCCGCTGCTCTATCAGCCGGGCAACGCCTGGGTCTACAGCGTGTCGATGGATATTCAGGGCTATATTGTCGAAAAGCTTTCGGGCCAGTCGCTGCCCGACTTCATGCGCGACCATATCTATCAGCCGCTGGGCATGAGAGACGCGGGCTTTTACGTTCCGGCTGAAAAGCGAAACCGCTTTGCCACACTCTACGAAACCGCGCCTGATGGCAATCTGGTTCTCACCAAAGTCGGCGCCGGCGGGATGAGTGACGACCTCACGCCGCCTACAATGCCTTCCGGCGGCGGCGGCATGGTGTCGAGTGCAGAGGACTACTATCGCTTCGCGCAGATGCTGGGTAACGGTGGCACATTGAGCGGCACGCGTATTCTTGCGCCGGACACGATTCACTTGATGACCTCGAATCATGTGCCGCTCAGTCTGCTCACCGGTGCGTCTGGCATCGGTCTCCAGACCCTGCGTCCAGGCTTCGGCTACGGTTACGACGGCGCGGTTGTCTTCGATCCGCCGGAGGCGAACCTGCCCGATGGCAAAGGTACGTTCTTCTGGGATGGACTTGCGGGTACATGGTTCTGGGTCGATCCGACCGACGACATTGTCTTTGTTGGAATGATTCAGCGGATCCACGGAAAGGATTCGATTGTCGAGTACCTGAGCCGGTCGCTGGTTTACGGGGCGCTCGTGGATCCGTCGAAATAAACGAGGGCCGCGGGTCAGCTATTTAAGCAGGTCAAGCGCCATCGCCGTCATTGCGGT
>DASRLI010000257.1:0-2460 GCA_035648535.1 Occallatibacter sp.
TCCATGAATCGAGCGCACAGGCGACTCTTGCCGCACTGAAGTCGCGTCTGGCCCTGAACGCGTCCGTTCGCCGCGATCATGTCTGGGCGACGGTGCCCGCCGCGTCGTTAGTCCCAGGCGACGTTGTGAAGCTATCGGTCGGCGCTGTGGTTGCCGCCGATATGCGCCTGACTGAAGGCGAAGTACTGCTCGACCAGTCAATGCTGACCGGCGAATCCGTTCCCATCGAGGCCGGTCCGGACCCGCAGACATACGCAGGGGCGCTCGTGAGGCGTGGCGAAGCGGTTGCGGAAGTCACAGCCACCGGAGCGCGCACAAAGTTCGGGCGCACCGCGGAGTTGGTTCGCACGGCGCATGTCGAAGGCTCGCAGCAGAAGGCCGTTTTGCGAGTGGTGCGGAATCTCGCCGTATTCAACGGCATCGTCATCGTCATGCTGGTAGGGTAGAGCCTGTCCCTTATTTTTGTAGATGCTGTGCTGTGGAATGGAGATGGTGGTCGCACCCAAAACATAAATGGACGATTTTGTTTGAATGTGGCGAATCGTGCGTCTATAATTGGGAATGCCCACCCAACCGGATCTTTCCCTGCTGCCCTCGCTGGTTTCGGAACAGGCGTTTCTGTCCAGCTACGTCTCCACCGTTTACGGCCCGATTGAGTACCGCGAATGGAAAAGCCAGTTGGACCGAATCCATGAACTACTGCTGGGGCCGGGCCTTGTGGAGCAAACGTTTCAGCGCCTGTCGCTGGCGCAGCGAAACCGGACCGAGCAGCGGGATGCGGAAGCGGAAAACCGCCCGTTCTACGCATGGGGTCCGGTCGAGCAGGAAAGCTACCAGCGGCTTTGTTCGCAGGTGCTGCGGTGCAATGTGGCGCGGGCGCTGACAGCAGAGAGTTTGCGCGACTTCGCATGCCGCCTGGCGGAATCTCCATTATTGCAATGGTTTTGTAAGCTGGATCGGCTCGACGTGGTGCGCATTCCGGGAAAGAGTGCATTGCAGCGTTACAGCCAATGGCTGCCGGAGCCGGACATGCGGAAAGTGATTGACACCCTGCTGCTGGCGGCGGCGAGCGAAGACAAAGCCCAGGGCGGACAACCGCTGGCATTAGCCGAGGCGCTGAATCTGGAGGCGTACTTTCTGGATACAACATGCGTCAAACTGCACATTCACTTTCCGGTGGATTGGGTGTTGTTGCGGGACGCAGCGCGCACTTTGATGAAAGCGACGATGCTGATCCGCAAGAGGGATTTGAAAGTGCGGATGGAAGAGCCGGCGGAGTTCCTCAAGCGGATGAACCAGTTGTGCATGAAGATGACCCATGCGCGACGGAAAAAGGACAGCAAGCGGGCTCGCAAAGCGGTGCTGCGGGAGATGAAGAAACTGAGCAAGCTGATTGCGGGGCACGCGGAGCGGCACCGGGATCTGCTACAGGAGCATTGGCGGGAAACGGATCTCAAAGAGGGCGAGGCCCGGCAAATCATCCAGCGGATCACGGCGGTGCTGGAGCAGTTGCCGCAGGCCATCAAACAGGCCCATGAGCGGATCATCGGGGAGAGGCAAGTGAAGAACGCAGAGAAGCTGCTGAGCCTGTATGAAGATCATGCGGCGGTCTACGTGCGCGGCAAGGCGGGGGCGGAGGTTGAGTTTGGCAGCCAGTTGCTGTTGGGAGAAGCCGAGAGTGGCGTGATAGTGGATTGGGAACTGGTGTGCGGCCGTCCGCAGGCGGACACGAAGATGTTGGGTCGCAGCCTGGAGCGGATGAAGCAGACATCCACGGGGCAGGCCATTGGCCAGGTCTCCGGCGACCGCGGCTTCGACAGCGCAGCCAACCGGGCGTTATTGGAGCAGGCTGGAATCTACAACGCCATTTGCCCGAAGTCGCCGACGGAACTTGGGAAGAGGATGCAGGACTCCGCATTTGTGGAGTTGCAACGGCGGCGGTCACAGACCGAGGCTCGCATCTCGATATTCAAAAATGGATACCTGGGAAGCCCGTTGCTCAGTAAGGGACATGAGAATCAAAACCGCGAGGTGGCCTGGAGCGTGCTGGCGCATAATCTCTGGGTGATCGCCCGGTTGCCACGAGGGCAAGTCAGGGCACTGGCAAAAGCAAGCTGAGTCGCCGACCCGTCCCGCACAAGATGAGAGATCCGTTGGTGAAAAGGGAGAGGTGTGTCTGCAACTCCCGAAATAAACCAGCAAAAGGGCCGAAAATCCGCTATTGGACTGGCACTGGCCTCGTCATCTCCCAATTTATGAAAAGTACTTTTCCATTTAAAGCCTTGACACGACAAAAAAGACTAATACGGGACAAGCTCTATATAGCCCTCGCATTGTCGCAACGGTCCGATTACGCCGCTGCGCGAAAACTCGTGGACGCCCGGCGCGCGCTGTTGCCTCAGGCCAGCAACGCGTTGCGCCCCGAAGTGGATCTGACGTTTTCGAGCGGATATAGTGGCC
>DASRLI010000258.1:0-8240 GCA_035648535.1 Occallatibacter sp.
GTGAGAAATACGAGAGTGCTCGAACGCTGATGTATGTCAACATCGAGAGGCTCGAAGTTCCATTTTCCAGCGCCATAAAGAAGGATGAGCGCACATTCAAAGAGAGCTGCGCCGACTCGCGCATAGAGGACGTTACTGCGCCTGAGATTCTGGAACGAGGCTGCGAATACAAAACCCAGCGGTTCTTCTGCAACAAAAAACAGGGAGCCTATGTTGACCTTGCCACAAAGATTTCTGTGGGAGGGTTGCTTATGAACGTGGTTTTATCGGGAGACAATGAGGCCGAAACAGCTCGATACAAGAAGGACCATGAGTTTCTGTTGAAGCACCTTGCGTTGGTCAGATGAACGTAATTGAGATCTGTCGAAACATCTCACCACGGCCATGAGTTCCGGTCTGTTAACCAGATAGCCGCGTGCACCGGGTCTCCTTTTGAGATAGGAATGTCACCGGCCTTCTCTCCCCGCAGGCCGCTCCTCCATTCCTAGTCGCACTCCGATCGCCTTGATACACTAGGCCCCATGCAAGTCGACCCCGCCGAGATGCGAGAGTTCGCACAACGCTATACAGCCGCATGGTGCAGCCAGGACGCGGCCAGCGTGGCTGCATTCTTTTCTCCCGGCGGCTCACTCACTATCAACAACGGCACTCAGGCTGTGGGGCGAATTGAAATCAGGGAAGCAGCTCAATCATTCATGACCGCTTTCCCGAACCTTCAGATACTCATGGATGATGTGGTTGTGCAGGTTGATTGTGTTGAGTATCGCTGGACGCTGATCGGCACCAACAACGGGCCGGGAGGCTCAGGGCATCGAGTTCACATCAGTGGATTCGAGCAATGGCAGATTGGAACAGATCGACTCATCGCCTCCTCGCTCGGTCACTTTGACACCTCCGACTACCTCCGCCAGATCGAGGGCCGTGTTCAGCGGCCACAATAGGAGCGTCCGGCGCGAACCCACTGATCAGCCGCAAACTTGCGCGTGTCCCATCCTTGCGGAGCACTTCCTATTTCAAGGGTGGAATCACACGAACTCCAACTGTGGGACGTATTTATCAAGGAAAGCTGAGACCTGCACTTCACAGGGAAACAAAGGCCCAGAACCATCTAATTTTCAATGGGTTAGGCCAGCTTCAGACCCAATTTGAGCCCGACAACCCTTCGACTCAATTCGCAACCTTGTGAGCAACCGATTCGTCGAATTCAGTCCGAAAAAGGGTCAACCCCTCGACGAAATGCAACCTTATAAGCGAACGTTTAGCGTTGTCGACGCATCACTTAAGCGAACGTTTAGCGCTGTCGTGGAACCACCTGGGCCAACGTTTCTCAGCTCATTCCAAAGGGCTTACCGGAACCGTTTCGAAGGTTCGTCTGAGAAGATTTGCCCGTCGCGAATATGCACCACCCGATGCGCATACTCAGCGATATCCGGCTCATGTGTCACCAGCACGATCGTGTTCCCGCTGGCATGCAGGCTGTCAAACAGCGCCATGATCTCCGTGCCGGTCTTCGAGTCGAGATTCCCCGTAGGCTCGTCAGCCAGAATGATCGAGGGATGATTCACAAGCGCACGCGCAACAGCCACGCGCTGGCGCTGTCCACCTGACAGCTCGTTGGGCTTGTGGTTCATCCGCGATTCAAGACCTACGTCTCTCAGCGCTTCCTTGGCGCGCGCAATTCGCGCTGCTGCAGGCGTGCCGTTATAAATCAGCGGCAGCTCGACGTTGTGCAGCGAAGTGGCCCTCGCCAACAGGTTGAATGTTTGAAATACGAAGCCGATTTCCTTGTTGCGAATGCGCGCCAACTGATCGTCATCCAGCTCGCTCACCAACTGCCCATTGAGCCAATACTTGCCCTTCGAAGGAGTATCAAGGCAGCCGATCAGGTTCATCAGCGTCGATTTGCCCGAGCCCGAAGGACCCATGATGGCGACATACTCGTTGTACTTGATGCGGAGGTTGACGCCGCGCAGCGCCTGCACCTGCTGCTCTGAGCCCATATCGTAGGTGCGCCAGAGATCTTCAACGACAATCATGTCGCCGTTCGGCGTCGTCACGGGTTGTGTCTGCTCTTCTGTAATCGTCGTGTTCATTGCCATTCGAGTCTCATCCTTTATCCCGGTGTTGCCTTGCGGGTTCCACCTGCCGCCAGGGCGAGAGTATTGCAGTCTTTCGTTGCTTCGCTCTCGCTGTTAGACTGCAGCGGCCGCTATGTGCTGCTGCCGGACGGAAGAACTACCTTTACGGTATCGCGCTTCAACAGCGAGCCGCCCTTGAGATCGCGCAGCGTTTTGTACGGGCCGGTGACGACTTCCTGTCCCTGGTTAAGACCGGAGAGCACCTCAATGTCAGTGGCGCCGGTGATGCCGGTGGTAACGGGAATGAACTTGGCACGCAATCTGCCCTTTGGATCTTTGTCGACGACGAAAACGCCCTGCACCGGCTTGGGCTTGGCTGTTGGAGCCGCGGGCTGGGATGCGGCCTGGACGCTGCCCTTGGGCTTGGCTACGTCAGATGCCGGGTCGTGCATCGTCAGCGCCTGAATAGGCAGGGAAAGCACACTCGTCTTGTGCGCCGTGGTGACCTTGGCAGTGCAGGAGAGGCCGGGGCGCAGTTCGTCACTTGGACTGTCGAGCGTGACGACAACCTTGAAATCCTTGGCCTCTTCAGTGCCGGTGGTGGACTGGGATGTAGCAATCCCCGTCGAGCGGAGGAGGGCTTGATCGCCCACCAGCGTAACGTGTCCCTTGTAGGTCTTGCCGGGCAGTGCATCGATGGTGACTTCAGCGGGCTGGCCGAGCTGGATGTTGACGATGTCAGTCTCGTCTACCTTGACCTCGGCAGTCACGATGCTCATGTCGGCCAGGGTCATCAGGGTGGAGCCTTCGGTGTTCTGAATGCCCATGACCACGGTTTCACCCTCGCGCATCGGCTCGTTAGTCACGACGCCGTCAAACGGAGCGATGGCAATGGTACGGTTCAGATTGTCCTGGTTGATGCGCAGAGTTGCTTCCTGCGTATGCATGTGTCCCCGGGCCGAGTCGGTCTGTGCCTTGGCCTGGTTGAGGCCTGCCGCAGCCTGGGCTACCGAAGCAACTGCCAGGTCATAGGCGGCCTTCTTGGCGTCATAATCCTGCTTGGCCAGAATGCCTGCGGTAAAGAGGGCCTGGGCGCGGTCCCAATCCAGCTTCTTCTGTTCTAGGTCAGCTTTGGCGTGCTCGAGATTGGCCTCCGCGGTCTTTTCCGCGGCAATATTGGAGGCAATGTCCGTGTTGGCGGCGGCAATAGCGGCCTGCTGTCCGGCGACGGAGGCTTCCTGCTGGACGTTCTCGATGGTGGCGACGGTCTGGCCCTTCTTGACCCTGTCGCCTTCC
The DNA here is from genome assembly GCA_035648535.1 of Occallatibacter sp. Classification (GTDB taxonomy): domain Bacteria; phylum Acidobacteriota; class Terriglobia; order Terriglobales; family Acidobacteriaceae; genus Telmatobacter. The sequence goes on from DASRLI010000258.1 coordinate 3,375, forward strand.
TTGACGGCAAGGCTGGTGACGCGGCCCATGGCTGTTGCGCCAAGGTTCACATAGGTCATGGGCTTGATCTGGCCGGTACCGCTGACAACGGTGTCCAGGTCCTGGCGCACGATTGTGGCAGTGAGAACCTTTGTGTAGCCCGACTGCTGCTTCACGACCATAAAGGCAACAAGCCCACCGGCAATCAACACGGCGAGAATTATCAAGAGAATTTTCTTCATGGATTATGCGTGCTCCGAATCTCTCTCCATCCAGTGTACGCAATCGCGTTGCGTACGGTTCCAGGATGCCTTCACATCTCTTCCCCGGGGATCGCGATCAGGGAATCCTGAGAGGAAAACAGACCGAGACAAATGGTTATGAGGATTGCAGTTGCCTGTTGGACGGCCAACCGGGCCGCCGGGTTTCGGCACCTTCCCGTTTCGAGTTGATTTTACCGCTTTTCTGGGGGTCTTTCGGGTTACCTTTGGGCCAAATACCCGTCCATACGGCAGCCCACTGCGCAAGAAGTATTGCCCAGCCCTATCGGGACCCGTAAAATAAGGGATCGCAGGAGTATTTAAGGCAATGACGCTTAACGGTCGTAGTTTGAAGTTCTTCATAATCGGTTGCGCCCTGGTTTTGACCCAGGCATCCGGTCTCAAGTCCCTTAAGGCGGCCACGCCGCCTGCACCTCCACAGGGCCAACAACAGACTGGAACGGCCGCCGGTCAGGATCAGGAAGTAGATCCGCTCAAGCGCCAACGGTCCGATAAGGAGCGTTACAACTCGCAGAAGGCTCTGCGGCAGGAGTTGAAGGGGACCTACAAAACCTGGTTGAACCAGGAAGTCCCCTATATCATCAGCGACGAAGAGCGCAGAGCTTTCATGAGTCTGAGCAATGACGAGGAACGCGATTCCTTTATCGAGAACTTCTGGCTGCGCCGCAATCCGAACCCGGATTCGCCCGAGAACGAGTATCGTGAGGAGCACTACCGGCGCATCGCCTACGCCAACGAGCACTTTGCGGCAGGCAAGCCGGGGTGGAAGACTGACCGCGGCCACATCTACATCGCCTACGGCAAAGCCGACGATATTGATGCCCATCCCTCCGGCGGCAGCTACGACCGAACCCCGGAAGAGGGTGGCGGCAACACCACTACGTTCCCGTTCGAAGTGTGGCATTACCGTTATCTCGAGGGAATCGGGGAGAACGTCGACATCGAGTTTGTGGATTCCTGCCAGTGCGGCGACTACCACTTTACGATCGACCGCAGCGAGAAAGACGCCCTGCTGCATGTCCCCGGCGCCGGCCTTACTCAATATGAGGAGATGAACCATAAGGACAAGACAGACCGGTTCAAGGGCAACGGCATTGAAAACATCGGCGGCGGCCCCATGGGTGACGCCGCTCAGGGGAAAGAGTTCGACCGCATCGAGATGGCTGCCAAGCTCTTTGCTCCGCCGCCAATCAAGTTCAAAGACCTTGAAGCCTTTGTCTCCGAGCACAAGTTGCTTAAGGGGCCGGTATTCCCCTTCGATGTGCGCACCGACTTCATAAAGGTGACCGAGGGCATGGATATGGTCCCCATCACCCTGCAAATCAGGAACCGCGACATCACCTTTGTGACCAAGGAAGGGGTATCAAAGGGTGTTGTGAACATTCTTGTCAGGGTCACGACGATTACCGGCAAGACGGTGCAGACGTTCGAAGATACCGTCGAGGTCAATCAACCAGCCGAGTTGCTGGAGAAGTCTCTTGATCGTCAGTCGGTCTACTGGAAGGCCGTTCCTCTTATGCCGGGGCTCTACCGCCTGGATATCGCAATCAAGGACGTGAACAATCCCGATCATGTAGGAATTTATGGTCGCGGCATCGAAGTGCCGGTCTACCACGATGAGAAGCTGGGGGCCTCTTCGCTGATTCTGGCCGACGAGATGTACCCCGTGTCTTCGCGGGAGATCGGTGCAGGGAATTTCATCATCGGAGGCGAATTTGTCAGGCCGCGTGTGGCCGCCACCACGGTTCCGGCCACGCCGGTCAAGTTCAAGCGCAGCCAGCCTCTGAACTTCTGGATGCAGTTTTACAACCTGGGAATCGACGAAGCCACTAAAAGCAACTCGGCAACGGTGACCTATGAGATTACCGATATTGCTTCCGGGACAGTAATTCTGCAAAAACAGATGGAATCAAAGGACTTAGGGGCCCACAGTGATCAGTTGACAGTGGAGAAGTCTCTACCAATTGCTGGTTTGCAACCGGGTAAGTACAAGGTGACGGTGAAAATAAATGACGCAATCTCCAAACAAGAGATTGCGCAATCGGCACCTTTTGTCGTGGAATAGTAATTAGCCCCGCGCGTATGTCAGCCGGACCTGAGATCCGGCGATCTGCGCGGGTTGGATTTGCCATAAGATTGCCAGGGACGACGCCGGATCACAAACGAGTGATGAAGCGCAGAGCCCATTTCGCCGGATTTGCAATGCTGATCGCTTTAGGGGCCGCTCCCGTCTGTGGGGCGGCGTCGGCATCGGTTTCAGGATTGGTGCGCGACTCGGCCGGAGTGCCGCAGATGGGCGCAGAGGTGCAGTTGCTGCGCCCCGACCTGAGCGTGCTGGCCAGCGTTTATTCCGACAGCCATGGCCGCTTCAAGATCTCATCGCTACTTCCGGGCCGTTATTCGCTGAAGGCCATGAGCATGTCCTACTTGCCTTCACTGCGCGAAAATGTCCGGGTCCGTTCCGGCACCGTTGTCAACCTTACCCTCAACACACTCTATGAAGTGATGCAGTGGCTTCCGGCCGAGCCGCGCGCGGGAAATTCCCAACAGGACGACTGGGCCTGGACCTTGCGTTCGGCCGCGAATCGACCGTTGCTGCGCTGGCTTGAAGACGGACCGCTGGTGGTTGTTTCCGACGGTCCGGGAACAACGCCCAAACTGAAGGCGCGCCTGATGGCCACCGGGCAGGCAGGAACCTTTGGTGAAAGTGGCGAACGCTTCTCAGTTTCGGTGGAGGATACGCCCTCCGACAGCCAGGAATTGCTGGCGCGGGTGGATTTTGCTCCTGGCACAGATGCGGGATTGGAATCCATGCTCGGATTCCGACAGGATTTGGGTTTTGCTGGCTCGGTCCGATCGGTAGCAGCCGTCGCCGTCCATCCTGAGATTGATGGCCCCGCAGGGCAAGCAGGACTGGACGAGGCTGCAGTTCGCACCTGGGAGACACTTCACCTGGGCGATGAGTTCGAGGCTGAGGTGGGTTCCACTGAGGTAGTGGGACGCTTCGCAAGCATGGCGACCAATACCGTAGCCGCGGCGTTGCCTAATGCCTCGGCGGACTGGCGCGATGGCAACTCGTCGGTCGGCTACCGCCTGGCGACGTTTATGTCCGGCCCGATTCAAAACGATGATACCCAGGCCGGTGCCTGGCTGCCTGAGTTCTCCATCCGCAATGGCGCGCTGGTTCTGCAGCGCGGGCTTCACCAGGAGATCGGATGGAAGCGGAACACAGATACCTCAGGCATGAACGTCCTGGTGTTCACCGACAGCATCCGGAATCCGGTTCTCGAGGCCATGGGGTATGGCAATTCGGGCTCGATGTCCGATGCCGCACTTCTTGACAGCAAGAGCGGCCTGCTGCGCGCCGCGGGTCCAAATTTCTCCGGCCAGGGAATCGTGGTCGGCGTTGAACGCCGTTTGCCCGGCGGCAGCGAAGTTCGCCTTAGTTATGCCAACGGACGTGCGCTGGTAATGCCGGCCCTGCCGCGGCCGGCTGCGATGGCGGAGGTGCTGGGCGCAGCCCATCCCCGCCGTGCCCAGGCCTATTCCATTTCACTCTCCGGTACGCTCGAAGGCACCGGAACGCGCTGGCAAGCGAGTTATCGCTGGCAGCCTGAGGATACCGTTACCCAGGTAGCGCCATATGCGCAGAATGCCGCCGAACCTTACCTGAACTTCCGCTTGCGCCAGCCCATTCGTGTGAGCCACGATGGCTCGGTTGGCGTAGAAGCGCTGCTCGATGTACGCAATCTGCTGGCCGAGGGCTATCGCCCCTTCATTCTGAGCGATGGTTCCCTCCTGATCTTCTCCCAGGACCAGCGCGGCATCCGCGGCGGCGTGGCCATTACCTTCTAAAGCTAAAGCACAGCTTGTTCCTTCCTCTCGCCAACCTTGAATAGGCTGAATACACGACTCTGCGTGCACCGGAGCCCGGCAGGTTTTTTGCGAATATGAAGATGCGAGGCGGTGCTTGCGGTATGCGGTTCGACTTGCTTGGAGTAGGGTATGTAATTAGATTTGTTCGGAGGCAGTTTTCCGATGCGCAAGACCACCTTCTTTTTGTGCTTTTCTTTTGCTCTCCTGATTTTCACTTCTCTTCCATGCGCTTTTGCAGCAGATGCTCCGCGCCTGGAGAAGAAAGACGGCCGCTACACTCTGATGGTGGATGGCCAACCGTACCTGATTCTCGGCGGCCAGATACACAATTCGAGCGGTTGGCCAAGCGAACTTCCGCAAGTGTGGGAGTCACTGGCCGCTCTGCACGCGAACACGGTCGAGGCGCCTGCGTACTGGGAACAAATCGAAGCCCAGGAAGGGCACTTTGACTTCAGCAACGTGGATCAGCTTGTAGAGGGAGCGCGCGCTCATCATCTACACCTGGTTATGTTGTGGTTTGGAACCTGGAAGAACGGCAACATGCAGTACGCGCCTGTGTGGGTGAAGACGGATACGAAGCGCTTTCCGCGAATGATCCGGCCCGACGGGCTGCCGACGGATGTGCTGTCGGCCAACTCGCGCAACAATCTTGAAGCAGACAAGGCGGCGTTTACGGCGCTGATGCGGCACCTGAAGGAAATAGACAGTGAGCAGCACACGGTGCTTATGG
>DASRLI010000259.1:0-3784 GCA_035648535.1 Occallatibacter sp.
GTCACATGCCCTTTCAAAATTGCCGCATCAGATTGGGTACGCGTTTCAGGCTACGTGATATTTCTTCTCTTGAGGCTAAAGCAGATGAAGACGCGCAAATCCATCGATCCCTACGATCAGGCTGCCGAGATTCTAAAAGAGGCATTGCTGAAGATGAAGGCCTCGCAAATACCGGACTACGAAGTTCCGCCGGTCCTTGCCGATTTTGCGCTGATGATAGGCGTGGCCTTGCTGGGGTCTCGCGGCGGGGAAGCCTTAATCGCTCGAATGCGGGAAGAACTCGCGGCGGCCCGGCATGGAGACCGGGGAGAGAAGGCACAGAGATGCGCCCTGCGAGGGGAGGCTGCAAGGTGCGGAAACGTATGAGCATCGACAAACGCTATGTCTTCCCCGCTGTGCTGCTGCTCATCAATCTGGGCGCGGCGGTGGTGAGCTTTAAGGCTGGCGACTGGAAGCGCGGCGCTTACTGGTTAGGTTCCGCCGTGTGCATCGCGACAGTGGCGTTTACGTGAGAGCTGTTTTGGCAAGAACGTAGTTTGTGCTGCGCCCGCCTTCGGCGCCGCGTTCAAGGATTCCCCGATTGACGAGATCGTGGATGTCGCGCAGGGCGGTGTCATGCGAGCACTTCGCGAGCTTCGCCCATTTGACGGTCGTGAGTTTGCCGTCGAAACCATCAAGCAGGCGGTTCAACATCTGGCGTTGGCGCTCATTGAGGGTTGCGAGGGCCGCGCCGTGAAGGGACTCCCAAAATCGGGCCTTGGTCATCACCCCGGCAAGCGTTGTATGCGCGCCTTCTACTGCGCGCCCCAAACAGCCCAGGAACCATTCCATCCACGCCGTGACGTCCATGGTCTCGTCTTGCGTACGCTTGAGGATGTCGTAGTAGTCGTTGCGCTCCAATCTGATTTGCGCTGACATGCTGTAAAAGCGCTGCGGGCTATCTTCTGAGCGCGCCAGCGTCATGTCGGCGATCGCGCGCGCAATGCGGCCGTTGCCGTCATCGAAGGGATGGACTGTGACGAACCAGAGATGGGCGAGCGCAGCCTTGAGAACAGGGTCGATGTCGCTGCTCTTGCTGTTAAACCAATCCAGAAAAGCGTTCATTTCTTTGTCGAGGCGCGCTGCGGCCGGAGCCTCAAAATGAACGCGCTCGCGGCCAACCGGCCCTGAGACGACCTGCATGGGCCCGCTTGAGTCATCGCGCCATGCTCCTACGGTGATTTTCGACATGCCGCTGCGCCCCGTTGGAAAAAGGGCCGCATGCCATGCGAACAACCTGTCGGCGGTGAGAGGCTGCTGGTAATTGCGCGTCGCGTCCAGCATCATTTCAACGACGCCTTCGACGTTCCTATCGGCGGCTTTTAGGGCGCCAATGTCCATCCCGAGGCGGCGGGCGATCGATGATCGAACCTGGTCCGCATCGAGTTTCTCGCCCTCGATTTCGCTGGTCTTGAGAACATCTGAGGTCAGGGTTTGGAGGACGGCCTCCTGGCGGAGCTGAAAGCCGAGAGCTTCCATGCGCCCTATCAGCCGGCCCTGTTCATGGCGAACGGCCGCCAAGAGTTGAGCAAGCCGCTCACGGTTCCAGTGGAACCCTGGCCAATCGGGCAGCTCGTAAATATACCTGCTCATTCTACGCACCTTCTGCGTGAATTATAGCCCCTAATCGACGCATGAGGCAAGCGATTCTACGCAGTCCATGCGTAGAAAAAGGCCTCTAATCTACGCAGGATTGCGTTTTCGCGCAATGATGGACATCATGGGACTTTACGGAGTCCATAAAGGACGTTATACTGTCTTATGTGGACTCTATTGCGTCCAAGAAACTCAGAGGAAGAAGCCATGGATTTGAAATACGCGTTTTGGAACAACAAGGGCGGCACCGGCAAGACTAGCCTGGCCTTTCAGTCAATTACCCGGTATGCCGAGAAGTATCCGGAGAAGCGAGTGCTGGCAATAGATATCTGCCCGCAAGCGAACCTGTCCGAGCTGATGCTGGGCGGCCTGAACAACAAGGGCAGCGAAAAGTTGCTGGAACGCCACGGGTTAGTCCCGCGCTGCAGTTTGGGCGGCTACTTCCAACTTCGCCTTCCGTCGCCGTATACGCCGCCTTCATTTAACGCGCGCGATTTCATCACGAAGCCGAACGCGTACAACAAAGGAATTCCTTCCAACGTAGACTTGGTGTGCGGCGATCCGCTGCTTGAACTCCAAGCGAACGCCGTCAACACGCTGGCGAATCAAAACATTCCAGGCACGAACGCATGGATCGCCGTGATCGACTGGTTGAAGACCTTCTTGGATCAGGTCAAGGACGACTACGACACCGTGTTTATGGACTGCAATCCTAGTTTTTCGCTCTATACCCAGATTGCCTTGGCCACCACGGACAGGATCATTTTGCCCGTTATGGCGGACGACTCGTCACGTCGCGCGATTCAGAACGCTTTTTCACTGATCTTCGGGTTGAAGCTGCCGTCCGAGATTTACGCCAGCTACGCATTTGCTACAAAGCTCAAAGATGCGAAGCGCGGACTTCCGAAGGTGCACTTGATCGCCAAGAACCGGATAACGCAGTATATGGGATCGGCATCCGCCTATGCGGCTGTTCTGGATGCGATCCAAAACGATATCAGGAGCTTGTTGAAAACGAATCCAGAAATCTTTTCATTCACCGCAATTGAGGCGGGCTCCGTAGATATCCGGGACTTCCAAACTACGGGCGTGGTCGCATTCGCGAAGGGCCTGCCCTTCTCAAAATTGCAGGCGGGCAAACAGTCCATTAACGGACACCGCGTCCAGGTAAAACAGGAATACCTCACGAACAGCATCAACTCGATCGAACAGCTTGTCGCCAGCCTGTAAGGATACCGGAAGGAATCTATATCGAGTATCTGCGCAGCCGCCGCTCGTAAACATCCTGCAGCGAGAGCCAGAAGTCCGCGCTGACGCCGAAGAAACGCGACAGACGCATGGCCGCATCCTCCGTAATGGCGTCCTGGCCGACGAGGATGCCCGTGATCCGGCTGGCCGGCATGTCGAGCGTGAGCGCCAGTTCGCTGGCGCTTATGCCAAGAGCTTTCAATTCGTGCGCCAGGTGCTCCCCTGGATGAATAGCGATCAATTCCACGGTTCCTCCTTGGCGTGCGGTTTTCCACAGGCCAGAGTCTGGTGCGGGCGGTCGGAGTCGAACCGACACTCCTTTGGGGAACGGCATTTTGAGTGCCGCGCGTCTACCAGTTCCGCCACGCCCGCTTTAGCCGCTCTATATACTCCGGCTATCGCATTCAGCCAACCAGAATCTTGCGTCAAGAGGTCATGCGGCCGTGCGCCGCCTCGGCTCGGCCTTCGTTGGCTTCTGCGCGCGAGAATTGATCTTCGTGGGTTTCGCCTTCCGGACGTTGATCGCCGCCGCATCCAAAGTATTCTTGAGATGCACGGCGTAGTAATTTTCGATGATCTCAACACTCGTGCGGCAATTCTTAGCGACTTGATAGATATCGGCGCCCTCCATCAGACGGAAACAAATATAGCTGTGCCGAAGGCTGTATGTCGTCCGCGCGAGCCCGTCGCGGTCGAACTTCAATTCTTCCTCGTCCAGAATGGCATTGAAGAGTTCCCGCTGGCTGCGCGGGAAAAGTCTATCGGTGGGTTCCGGCTCATTCCGCTTGAACAACCTCTGGAATGGAACCACGGCGCCCGCCATGCTTTTGCAATAGCCGACGCCGCGCTTTCCGCGAACCTCGATTTCAAGGATGGTCTCACCGGTCGCATCGTCGTCTAC
>DASRLI010000260.1:0-2809 GCA_035648535.1 Occallatibacter sp.
GTCGGGACGCGATTCGCAAACAGCGGATCGAGATTCAGGTTCGTATGATCGAAACGATCCGTCACTCTGTTTCGCACCACTTCATCGAGCACTGCCAGATTCACGACCATGCCGGTTTCCCGATCTACCGTTCCACCCACGAGCACCTCAACAAAATAGTTGTGTCCGTGGCCATGGGGGTTGTCGCATTTTCCATACGCGGCCTGATTCTCCTCCGGCGTGAGGGTGCCTGCGTGCAGCCGATGGCTCGCACTGAGCATATAGCGGCGGCCAAAATAAGCTCTCACGCCTGCCCTCGATACTCGGCAAAAATCTCAGGCGTCTCGTAGATTCGCACACAGGTTAAGCGCGCACCGCCGGCTGCTGTAATCGATGGCTCGAGACGTTTCCACGCGGCAATCGCGATGTTCTCAGTGGTCGGGATGAGCTTTGACCCGGCAAACTCCGGCACCTCAAGGTTTAGATGCCGATGGTCGTAGGCAGCGAGCACTTCTTGCTCCATTACATCTTTGAGCCACTTGAGATCGACGACGAAACCGGTCACGGAGTCAGGTTCGCCAGCGACAGTCACCTCCAGTGTGTAGTTGTGCCCGTGGCCGTTGCGATTGGCGCAGCGGCCGAACACCTGTTCGTTCTTTTCAGCCGTCCAGTTTTCGTTCCAGTAGAAGTGCGAAGCGGAGAAGGTCGCCCGCCGTGTTAAGAAAATCATTTCGACCCCTCTCTTAAGAAGATGCTGCAAACTGTGGATTCGTTTCAACTTTGAAGGGCAGCTTCTAGCTGCTAGCTGCCAGCTTTTAGCTTTCTCCGCATTCGAGAGGCCGTTGCGGGGAATCTACGCTGTAAAAAGCACGCAAATACAGCTAGAAACCAGACGCCAGAGGCCGAAAGCTGGTTTTCAGGCCTTATAGCTCCGGCCTTTCCAGCTTACCTGTTTCAGGATCCGATGCTGAAACCAGCTTCGGTAAAGCAGGATCACGAACAAGGGCAACCCCAATGGCGACAGCGCGCAATCCACGAATGGGAAGTTCGATTTGGCTGCACGGGCATAGAAACGGAATAGAGTCCGCATCCACAAGGCGGCCAGTAACCAGCCGGCACCGAGCCACTCAAGCGAGTGCGCCCCCAGGCGCGCGTTCCAAAGCTCAACGGCCAGCAGCGGGAGACCGAAGAGCAGCAGGAAATCCAGAGCCCGCCACAGGGAGAGCGCCAGAGTGTTGTCAAACAGCAGCGCCAGGTTCTTTGTCCAGCCTTCAATCATTGCCGCCGTGGTGCGGTACATCCGCGTGGCCACCGCATCATCCGCATAACGGAATCGGAGACCAACCCTGCGCCGCTTGGCCAGGTATGCGAGTTCCACGTCTTCCAGAACCCTGTCTGATACGCTGGCGTGTCCTCCAAGGCGCCGATAAGCCTCGCGCTCAACAAGGAGGAATTGACCGTTGGCTGCGGCGATTCGCTGGTTCGGATCGGAGACCTTGGCAGGCGGGTAGGCCAGCGCCAGTTCGCAGAAGACCAGGGGCATGAGAGACCGCTGCGCGAGGCCGCGCACAATCTGCCTCGGGGAATAACTCAGCATTCCAGCCTTGTGGCGCTCGGCCTCATGCATTGCGCGGCGGAGATCTCCCGGCTCGTGGATTGTGTCCGCGTCGGAGAAGAGTAGCCACCGCCCGCGGGCATGCGTGGCGGCAGTCCAGATGGCGTTTGCCTTGCCGGTCCATCCTGGCTCAAGCTTACCGGCCTCCAGCACTGACACACCGGCAAAACCGCGCGCAATCTCCGCTGTCCGGTCGCTGGAGTGGTCGTCCACAACGATGAGTTCCCAGTCCTTGCCTAGTTCGAAGATCTCCTCCGATTGGCTTACGAGGGACTGCAGGCACGCGCCAAGGCAATCCTGCTCATCGCGCGCAGGGATGATGATGGTGAGCTCGATCAGTTGCTCCGGCTCCGGCTGCGCGAATACCGTGCCTGCAAGCGTCTTGCCCGCCCACTCCCGCCAGTCGACTGGCACTGTCGGCTCATCGGAGAGGCCAAGGACCGGTTTCCACCCCGCGCCCCCGGCTGCTCCACTTAAATCAGGTTCGTCCTTCTCCATTACGCCTCACACTTTTGTTTCCGGCCTGTCGCTCCGTATTATAAGTATGTGCGGCTCCCTCGTTCTTTCGCCTATTTTGTAATCCTCCCGCTGGCCCTTGCGTCCGCCTGCAACCGCGGCGCCCATCCAGCACAGACCGATAAGCCCGCACCCGATTTCACAGTCTCCGACGGAACCACCTCCGTCCATCTGGCGAATTATCGCGGGAAGGTTGTGCTGCTGAACTTTTGGGCGACATGGTGCCAGCCTTGCCTGGTGGAACTGCCTTCCCTTCTCCAACTGCATCGCGACCAGCCGAATCTCGTTATTCTGGCCGTAAGCATTGACGAAGATCCCGATGCCTACACACACTTCATTGCTCGACGCCACGTGGACCTGATCACCGTGCGTGATCCCACTGAATCTGCCGCCAAGCTCTTCCATACGGACATGTGGCCGGAGACCTACGTCATCGACCGCAAAGGCATTATCCGCAGCAAATACGTTGGCGCTCAGGACTGGTCCGATCCTGAGATTCGGGCATTCCTTAGCACTCTTTAGGGTCGAAACAAGGTGCTGACGAGCCCCCCGGCCCCAATTTCCAAGATTCTCTCTTGAAAGTCAAGCATTGTTGCTGACGACGCATTGGATTTTCAAGGCATGGCGGGTCTATCCTTCCGATGCCAGTTTCCTGCCGGGCGAGGCCGTCCCCACCCGGCCGTTGGTTCATCGTCGGGA
>DASRLI010000261.1:0-5391 GCA_035648535.1 Occallatibacter sp.
GCGTAGCGGTGAATGCTCATTGGATACGGAGAGATAATGACTGGAAACAAGCACAACCCCGAAGGGAACAGTAACAGCGCTGGCGAACCAGATCCAGGGCCTTACTGGCGGCGCATGCATCGTGACTGGCGCTTCTGGATAAAAGGGCCTGACGATACCAACCTGGTCATCTCGACGATCCTTGCTTGCCTTGGCGATAAGTGAGGCAGACGGATGGAGCAACCAGGCAAGGAGAATCGATGGGCGGATTGAAGTTGAAACGCCTGGGTATGGTCATGGCGCCCGAGCGCGGGAACCCGCATGAAGTGGAAGGGGTCCTCAACCCTGGGGCCGCTCGAGGCCCTGATGGCGAACTGTATCTCTTCCCGCGGCTGGTCGCGAAGGGAAATTATTCGCGGATCGGGATTGCGCGCGTACGGTTCAATGAAGTCGGCAATCCAACGGGTGTGGAACGCCTTGGCATCGCACTGGAGCCCGAATCCGACTATGAATTGCGGCCTGGAGGCGGTGGATGTGAGGACCCGCGTGTCACGTTTGTGGGGCCTCTTCAGCGATACCTATTGACTTACACGGCATGGTCGTCCCATGGCCCACGGATTGCCCTGGCGGTATCGGAGGATATCTTGCACTGGAGGCGCCTTGGACTCGCTACTTTCGCCTCGGCAGACGGCATTGAATTCGGCGAGGTGGACGACAAGGATGCCAGCCTATTCCCGGCCGTTATTCCCGATCCATCCGGTCAGCCGGAGCTGGCCTTGCTCCACCGGCCGCTCTTTCCAGGCACCCGTCCTGAGGAAACCGCCTGTAGCCCTGCGACCCGTGAAGTGGATATCGATCGAGAGAGCATCTGGATTTCTTACTGCCAAATGACACTTGACCGTAAGCCCTTTCACGCCGGCAAGTTTACCTTCCATCATCGCCTGGCATCTCCAGTCGCGCCTTGGGAACGGCTCAAGATCGGAGGCGGAACTCCACCCATCTTGACGAAACACGGCTGGCTGATCGTTTACCACGGTGTCAGCGAAATCGAGCAGCCTGACTCAAACAGGCACATACTGCGCTATTCGGCGGGGGTAATGATCTTTTCCAAAGAGCATCCACTCGTAATTAGCTACCGTTCGCCGGAGCCTGTTTTAACGCCGACGCTTCCACAGGAACGCGATGGGACCGTTGACAATGTTGTTTTCCCCACGGGTATCGACCGGCGCGACGATCTTGGAACCCCAGATCGCTTCGACGTCTACTACGGGATGGCGGACAGTCGGATTGGTGTGGCACGCCTTGACTTGCCGGAAGAGATACCGGCGCGGGCAGTCGCCGACGCGCCGGAGGCAAAGGTGTAAATCGCTACCGTTGCCAGACAATCTGGCTCGCTTCTAGCGGCACGAGAGCATTGAGATGATGGGGGATGATGCGACCCGCATCGCCGAGCACCTTGTTAACCGGATCGACGAGCTGCTTCCCTGGAACCTCGCCGCCGAAGACATAGTTTCCGTCTTGCCGGTCATCCAGGCACAACGATCCGAAAAGAACCCTCAGCTTGTCGTTTCCCTGATTTGAATTGTGAATCGGTCGGGCATTTTATTGGTGTTCGTGAAGGAACGACTTCAGGCCGAACTGCGAGAGAGGGCCGCCGGGATGGACGAGCAACACTTCAAGTCACGTTTTGCGGATGCGATACAGGGAGGTTTCAGGGCGTATAGGACTCACGGATTTTCACCGAGTCGAGAGCAGGTTCGAAGAAATAGGTAAGCGTGGGACATAGGGGTGGGCAGTGATCTGTCTGTGGAAGGCTGGGTCCCAGCGCCCCGGAATCAATGCGCTGCACATCGGGCAGCGGCCACCCGGTGTCAAACGGTAGTCGGTGATGAGATATCCGGAACGCTCAACAAGAAGCTCTTGGCAATTGGGACAACGGGTGTTCTCGAGGTCGCCTACTTCGCCAGGGAGATTGCCAGCATAGATGTAACGCAGGCCGGCCTTCCTGCCAATCTGCGCCGCACGCGCAAGCGTTTCTGGACCGGTGTCGTCCGGATCAGTCATTTTGTAGTCTTTGTGAAATGCAGTGACGTGCCACGGAATGTTCGGCGAGACGCTGACCAGAAACTCTGCCAGGCTGGTCAGTTCCTGGTCGGAGTCGTTGAATCCTGGGATCACCAGCGTGACAATTTCCAGCCAGAAACCCATCGCATACAGGCGACGAATGGTCTCGAGGATCGGTTGCAGGCGGCCGCCGAGTTGGTGATAGTGCTGCTCGTCGAAGCTCTTAAGGTCGACCTTGTACAGATCCACCCAGGGACGCAGGTACTCCAGTACTTGAGGGGTGCCGTTGCCATTAGACACGAAAGCAGTTGCCAGACCGGCCGCCTTCGCTTCCCTGAAGATCGCCACCGCCCATTCTGAGGTAATCAGCGGTTCGTTGTATGTGCTCACCATGAGACGGGCGCCTTGCTTTAATGCCTCCCGTACCAACAGTTCCGGAGTTACGCCCATTGGCGGAACCACGGCATGAAGGTCGCGAAGCGCCTGCGAGGTCACCCAGTTCTGGCAGTAGGAACAATGAAAATCGCAGCCCAGCATGCCGAAGCTGTAAGCGAGAGCACCACAATACGCGTGGAAGAACGGCTTCTTCTCAATTGGGTCACACTGTACCCCGCCGACATAGCCCCAGGGGGCGTAGAGCGTTCCGCCGCGGTTGAAGCGGACTTTACAAACCCCGGCTTGCCCGTCGGGGATGGGGCAGCGATGTCCGCAGGAATAGCAGCGAACCCGGTCGCCGTCCAGTTTATCGTATAAGTCGCACGCCGCTTCGCCGACGTGCTGATCGAGAATTTCCTTCAGGGTTGGCATAAGAGCACCATCATGAACAGAGCCCAAATGGCCACCAAAATGGCCTCTTTGATGTGTTGTCGGCCATTCGGACACTATCCACTTAGCCGGCACGGGCTTCGGTTGTCTGGCCCTCACTTAGACGGGCTTTGCTGCCGCACCGCGTGGCGTCAGAAGCGCCAGACAGCGTACCAGCGATTCCCGTCTTTGTTCCGATTGGCTGATAGTATACTCCCAACCAAGATGCGAAGTGCTTGTCCAAGCACACTTCGGTTCAGGGTTGACGGGATAGTTCTTGTCGGCAATTCGGAAGTTGCCGGCCCGTTTGCTCAGTTGATGAGAAATCGCCTTGTATTGAGTCGACTGAGTGTCCTGCGCTTAAGCGAGTTTTCTGTTCCATTGCTCCCCGAATGCCTAGACGAGTTTACGTTCCGGCTCAACGAGGGGAGCGTGAAGATTCATACGCTCGACCGGATCGATTCTCTGCTGGAGAAGTCGGTAGGAACCCGGATCACGTACAAACAGTTGGTAAGTTCCAAAAGGGAGTAAAATACATTGTTCCCTTTTTTATGCGGATGACCGCGGGTCCGTTTCCGCGCACGCCGAGTTTTCCGGATTTCCACCAGGAATTCTTTTTTGCGCGCCTTCGACCGGACTCCGCACCGGCGCGCATGACGGGGCTGAATCTGCTTTGCGCGGTAGCATTACCAGGGATGATTTATCCCGAAGACACGCATTCAAGTCGACGCGACCACCAGAACCGGGGTCCCCAGCGACAGATCTTCGTCGCTGGGGTGGAGCGAGGGGCGACCCTGTACGAGATTAAACAGGATCCAGTATCCCTGGGAATGCCGAAGAGAGTAAGAATATTTTGGCGATCGACAACAAATTCGAGCACGAACACGATATTGAGAGCCTGATTGAAGTGGGCAAGGAAAAGGGCTATCTGACCTACGGCGACGTGAACGGCATGTTGCCGGAAGAGATGGGTTCTTCGCCCAAGGATCCGGACGCCCTGATCACCACCATCGGCACCCACGGCATCGACCTGCTGGACGGCCCCAAGTTCCACGGCGACAAGGAATTCGAACTGAAAGAGGGCAAAGACGTCGAGCTGGACCTGACGCCTGGGACGCTGGAAAAAACCAACGACCCGGTGCGCATGTACCTGCACGAGATGGGCACCGTGCCCCTACTTACGCGCGAGGGCGAGGTAAAGATCGCGAAGCGCATCGAGCGCGGCCAACTGCGCGTGCTCAAGGCCATTTCCCGCTCCCCCATCGTGATCCGCCAGATCGTGGCTCTGGGCGAGGACCTGAAGCGCGGCGTGCGCAACATAAAAGAGGTCGTGATCTTCGATGAGGAAGAACTCACCGCGGAGGTGGTGCAGACTCGCATCCGATCCACAGTGGCGCGGATTGACGCGTTGGTGAAGCACCAGAAGAATATCGCGAAGCTGGAGGAAAAGCAGACCGCGCCGGCATCGGCGACCAAGGCGAAGCTGTTGGCCGCGCGCCATGCCCGCTGGCTGATCGCCCGGGAAAAAGTCCTCATCTCGCGCATCGTGCGTGAGCTCAAGTACACCGCCATGGAGCGCAAGCGTCTGCCGGACAAGATCAACAAGACCGTGGACACCATGCGCACGTTGGAGCGGCAGATCCGCTCGCTGGGCCAGAAGCACGAAGCCAGCAAGAGCGAGGAACTGAAGAAGGAATACCGCCGCCAGCAGAAGAATTGCAAGGCTGACCTTGAAAAGACCGAGGCCGATGCGGGCGTCGTGATCGCCGAGCTCAAGCGCACGCAGCGCGAGATGATCCAAGGCGACATGGACGCCGAGCAGGCCAAGCGCGAATTGATTGAAGCCAACCTGCGCCTCGTTGTTTCCATCGCCAAGAAGTACACCAACCGCGGCCTGCAGTTCCTCGACCTGATTCAGGAGGGCAACATCGGCGTGATGAAGGCGGTTGACAAGTTCGAATACCGCCGCGGCTACAAGTTCTCAACCTACGCAACCTGGTGGATCCGGCAGGCCGTCACGCGGGCCATCGCGGACCAGGCCCGCACCATCCGCCTCCCGGTGCACATAATAGAGACTATCAACAAACTGATCCGCGTCGGCCGCCAGCTTGTGCAGGAACTGGGCCGCGAGCCGTCCAGCGAAGAGATCGCCAAACGCATGGACATTCCGGTGGCCAAGGTGCGCAAGGTGCTCAAGATCGCGCAGGACCCTATCTCGCTGGAAACGCCGATCGGCGAAGAGGAAGACTCGCACCTGGGCGACTTCATCGAGGACCGGCAGGCGGTTTCCCCCTCCGAGGCGGTCATCAGCGTGACCCTCAAGCAGTACACCTCGCAGGTTCTCCGCACTCTCACTCCGCGTGAGGAGCTGGTCATCAAGATGCGCTTCGGCCTCGAAGACGGCTCCGAGCACACCCTGGAAGAGGTTGGCCAAAGCTTCCAGGTCACCCGCGAGCGCATCCGCCAGATCGAAGCCAAGGCGCTGCGCAAGCTGCGGCACCCGTCGCGCAGCCGCAAGCTGAAGGCGTTTGTGGAAGGCGTGAA
>DASRLI010000262.1:0-15703 GCA_035648535.1 Occallatibacter sp.
CGCCCGCACCCCGCGCCCCCACCGCCGCCGCCAGTCAATCTTGCGCCCATCGAAAAAGGCCTGACCGAGCTCCAGACACAGCATCGTGAGCTGCGCGACCAGGTTGTCGAGCAGAATGCATCGCTGAAGCGGGTCGAAGACCACTTGGAAATGGTTCGCGAGGCGACTGACCGCAACACCCTGGAACAACAGGAATTACTTGAAGACCTCAAATCCGTCGGCAACAAGGTGAATATTGTTGCAGTTATCGCGTTAGGGTTGCTGGGAATTTCGATTTTGCTGAATCTGGTGCTGTATCTGCACATACAGCGAGTTCTTCCCTGATTCCGCGACAGTGCGGGTCTGTGTCGCGGATGAGAAATCTGGAAACGATCGAAATTTGGTGGGGTGATGTGCATCACGAAATCCTGTTCGGGAGCCGTCCGTCATGAAATCACCACGTTTTTAGCGGTATCAACCAACATGTTGCTTATACGAATACTAATTTGAGCCATTTTGCTAACTTTACGCAATATTTGTGATGTTCGATATTGCCAGTCGTCTTTTCGTGGGACTACTATTCCCGTTAGTTGAGCCGGGTTTCTTAAAATTTTGACCCGGAGATCTGATCCACTATGCAGTCATCTTAAGTTCACAGAGCTTCACCAACCGGCGGCGTCTATCAACGCACGCGAACGGAGCGTCTTGTCATGGCATGGTATGCCTACTGCATCGGTGAAAAACAAGCTTTTCCTGAATTGGCCCGTCATCGTAAACCTGTACCGCTCGAATCAGTCCTTGGAGTAAGCGGCAACCAGGTATTTCTCTATCCCGCAAGCGACCTTGCAGTTGTCGTCAGTGAGCACAACCCCCAGGAAACTCTCAATCAGAAGGCCGGCGTTGACCACGCCCGGGTCATCGCGGACTGCTTCCAGCATTCAACCGTCCTTCCCTTCCGGTTTGGAACCGTCTTCAGTGACGATGAGATCCTCCGCAAGTCCATTCGCTCAAACCAGCGCCAGTTTCTCGGCAATATTGACAAGCTGCGCGGCAAGACCGAGATGCACCTCAAGATATTTGTTGACGACTGCTGTGGCCGCGAGGTCGAGCGTCCTCTCCCCGCGGAAAGCGTCGGCCGTGAATATCTGACCAACCTCCGTGAAAGTGCAACTCGCACCCGCGAGCGCCAGACGCGCGCCAGGGCCGTAAGTTTTCAGATGCACCGGCTTTTCATGCCTCTTGATGAAGAGGTAAGTTGCCGGCTCACGGAAAACGGCAAAATGGTGCTGGACGTGGCCCATTTGATCGATCGCAAGTATGTGGAGCGGTATCAGAACAAGTTCGCCACCACCAGCGCCATGATGCGCGAGTGCCAAATGCAGCTATCGGGTCCCTGGCCTCCCTATCACTTTGTCCACCGGCTCACCAGGTCGGCCCATACCCATCCCGCGGCCGCACAGCACGGTGCAGCGGTTCCAGCCTCTTTGATTCAGGTTTTGGAGCCGGCAGCAGTGCTTGTTTAGAACCTTTAGGGCTGACTCCGCCCAGCGATGCAGACAGCGAAAAGCCCCGGACTATCCGGGGCTTTTCCTTTTGAAGTATATCGGCTTGCGCCAGACTCAATCGTAGTACTCGAGCCCAAGATGCGTGATGAGTGTCTCGCCCATAATGTGGCGCAGAGTGTTCTTCAGCTTCATTGACTGAATGAAGAGGTCATGTTCCGGGTACAGCCCCTCGGCAGTCTGCGGCGATTTCAGGTAGAAGCTCAGCCACTCCTGAATTCCCTTCGACCGCAGTTCCGGCGCCCGCTTGGCCAGGTCAAGGAAAAGGACCAGATCGAGGGCGATCGGAGCAGCCAGGATCGAATCGCGGCAGAGGAAGTTCACCTTGATCTGCATCGGATAGCCCAGCCAGCCGAAGATGTCGATGTTATCCCAGGCTTCCTTATCATCTCCCCGTGGCGGGTAATAGTTGATGCGAATCTTGTGATAGATGTCCTTGTAAAGATCAGGGTAGAGTTCGGGCTGAAAGATGTATTCAAGCGAACCCAGTTTCGACTCTTCCTTGGTCTTGAATGATTGCGGATCGTCCAGAACCTCGCCATCCCGGTTTCCCAGGATATTGGTCGAGAACCAGCCGGATACGCCCAGGTGCCGTGCTTTGAACGCTGGCGCCAGCACTGTCTTCATGAACGTCTGGCCGGTCTTGAAGTCCTTGCCGCAGATCGGCGCCGCGTTCCGCTTCGACAGCTCGATCAGCGCCTTGATGTCCACCGTCAGGTTCGGCGCGCCGTTTGCAAAAGGCACCCCTTCTTTGAGCGCCGCATAAGCATAAATCTGCGAGGGTGCAATCCCGATATCGCTCGACTCAAGACCCTTTTCGAATGTCTCGATGGATTCATGCACCGCCGTCGGCTCCAGGAAGATCTCGGTCGAACCGCACCAGATCATTACCACGCGATCTACGGTCTTCTTGAATGCCCTGATATCTGCGATGAGCTGATCGGCCAGGTCGCGCTTGTTCTTGCCCTTCTTCACATGAGTGCCGTTGAGGCGCTTCACATAATATTGATCGAAGACAGCAGGCAGCGGCTTGATGGTCTCCAGATACGGCTTCAGTTGTTCGAGCGTTTCCTTATCCAGCACCTTGGCATGGGCGGCAGATTCATAAACGTTGTCTTCGAAAATGTCCCAGCCAGTAAAAACCAGATCCTTCAAATCAGCCAGCGGCACGAAGTCCTTAACCAGCGGAAACTTGTTTTCGGTGCGCTTGCCCAGGCGGATTGTTCCCATCTGTGTAAGCGAACCAATAGGCTTAGCAAGTCCACGGCGAATAGCTTCCACCCCGGCGATCATCGTGGTTGCCACGGCGCCCAGGCCAACCACCATCACGCCCAGCTTGCCGGTAGCAGGCGCCACTTTTGACGTAGCGGTCTCGTGACCGCCCTTTTGCTCCGTTGACATTGTTTCTCCTAACCCTCTATTGCCGCGCCGATGGCTTCCCATCGGTCCAGACTTAAGTTGCGCTAATTGAATCAGCGTGCGACTTACAAAAGACATTGGCTGCGGCCAGCGTCTTCAGGCTGCTTTCGCATTTCTTCCGCGATTGTAGTGCGACCACACAAACCAGATGATTCCCGCCAACAGTGCAATCTCGACCGCGAGATGGAAGCGATGGAACGCCTGGTAGAACCTGGGGTCGGTGTGCCACTTCTCGCCTAGCTTCATGCCCACATAGGTCAGGCCGAAACACCAGGGCCACGAACCAGCAAAGGTATAGATGTGGAAGCGGAGCTGCGGCATCTTCGCAATCCCTGCCGGAAAAGCGATAAACGTGCGCACCACCGGCAACAGCCGCGCCAGCAGCACCGTGATTGAGCCGTACTTGTCAAAGAAGTAGGTCATTCGATCCAGGTCATGATGACTCATCAGCACCCAATGGCCGTATCGCTCCACCATCGGCCTGCCGCCTTTGGCGCCGATCCAGTAAGCCACCACTGAGCCAAGATTGCAGCCGATGGCTCCTGCAGTTGCTGCCCAGAACAGGTTGAAGTGACCCAGGTAAACCAGGTAGCCGGCAAAGGGCATGATGATCTCTGACGGCAGCGGAATGCAGGCCGACTCAATGCCCATCAGCGCAACAATGCCGGCATACCCGCCAGCATCGATGACATGGGTTATGAATTGAACCAGGACGGCAAGAATTTTTTCTGTCATGAACGTTCCCAGTATATAAGCCCGAGAAGCACTGTTTACGCTCCTTTCGTTTGATACGAACAGAAAAGATAAATGCACACGTATGCAGTCTTACTTTGTTACGATGAGATGATCGCAAGTGAGTTTGGAGTGGGACAGTTTGAAGGGTACGGGCTTCAGCCCGTACATAAGTCAAGCAGAATTATCGCGGGCTTTAGCCCCTGAGGGTTCGCTTTTTCAGACTGATTCACTAACGAAAGTTTGAGGTGGTTCCGTTGTCCGAATTTCCCCCTGTCCCGCTTACTCTTGAAGGTTCCGCCCTCCTCCACCAGTTCTTCCGCTTCAAATGGAAAGCGTGGCGCGCAACGGCGAAAGCTGATCGTGACCGCATCGCCGCCAACGCAGTCGAAGCTCTCAAAGGTCTCGAACGCTCGAATTCCGACGCTCCCGTCCGGTCTGCTCTCTTCTCGCAGCTTGGCCACAAGGGCGACCTCATCCTGATTCACTTTCGCGACTCGCTTGAAACTCTCAACCAGGTCGAACTCGATCTCGCCCAGACCGAACTCTACGACTACCTCACACCCGTCCACTCCTACGTCTCAGTGGTCGAACTCGGTCTCTACGAATCCACCCGCAAGACCTACGAAGCCGCAGCCGCCAAAGGATTTGAGCAGCACAGCCCGGAATGGAATGCTGAAATTGCAGCCTCGCTCCAACGCGCCGCTACCGCCATGGCCTCGCGCATCTTCCCCTCCGTGCCTGAGGCAAAATACATCTGCTTCTACCCCATGGACCGCAAGCGCGGAGAGCAGGTCAACTGGTATTCGGTCCCCTTTGCAGACCGCCAGCGGATGATGCACGAACACGGCCTCATCGGCCGCCGATACGGCGACGTGGTCAAACAAATCATCTCTGGCTCGATTGGCATGGACGACTGGGAGTGGGGCGTGGATCTCTTCGCTGAAGATCCGGTCGTCTTCAAGAAGCTGATCTACGAGATGCGCTTCGACGAAGTAAGCGCCGTTTATGCGCTCTTCGGACAGTTCTTTATCGGCGTGCGTTTGCCGATCGAGAATCTCGGAAATTGGTTAAGTGGCAAATTGGAGCTCGCTAAGCCATGAATGCTTCGCAGTAATTGAGCTGTCCTCCTGAACGAAGCGAAGTCGAAGGACCTGCGGTTCCGTTCTTCATCAGCCACAAGGGCACCGTGGCCCATCCTTTCCGCTTCTTTCCGTGGAAAGGGTGGGAGACCAAGAACCTTCAACAATAGTCAACAAACTCCGCCATGCCCAAAAGCAAGTCCTCAATGAAATCCGCCGCCAAGAAGCAACCGAAGTCCCCACCGAGGAAACAAATTCCGCGATGCGATCTGGCCCCAGACCGCATCGCCGCCATCCTCAAAGGCCTCGACGAAGCCTATCCCGATGTTGAATGCGCACTCACACACCGCTCACCCTGGGAACTGCTTGTCGCCACGATCCTCTCCGCGCAATGCACCGACGTGCGCGTGAACATGGTGACCCCGGAGCTCTTCCGCCGCTTCCCTACCCCGGCGGCAATGGCGAAGGCAACGCTGCCCGAACTTGAAGACCTCATCCGCACCACGGGCTTCTTCCGCAACAAGGCAAAATCCATCCAGGGCGCGGCCCGAAAAATCGTGAACGAATTCAATGGTCAGGTTCCCCAAACCCTCGCGGAGCTCATAACGATCCCCGGCGCAGCCCGCAAAACCGCAAACGTGGTTCTCGGTGTCTGTTTCGGCAAGGCCGAAGGTGTCGTTGTAGACACGCACGTCTTCCGCATTGCACGCCGCCTCGCTCTGGCTAAATCGGAAACAGCAGAAAAAGTTGAACAGGAGCTGATGCAGATTTTCCCGCAGAATCGATGGATCGCCTTCTCTCACCAGCTCATCCACCACGGACGCCAGATCTGCGACGCGCGCAAACCCAAGTGCGACCGCTGCAACCTCGAGCAGCTCTGCCATTCAAAAGACAAGACCTGGCAATCCTGAGAAGCCTTTGCAGAGAATTACCTCTTGCCAGCGCACAATGGCAATAGAGTGGAAGCACGAAGAAGCTCTCTACAATATTCAGGAGCCTCAGCGAGCGATTCCCACACTCTTGGTGAGAGAAAAAGTCATCGTCGCAGGGCCAGTTGAATTCGCGGTACGTCACAGGACCACGGACCCATAGAGAGCATCACTGGAATTGCAACTGGTCCCTACCCTGCGACAAATCCGCCTGAAGAGGCGTTTTTGGCGCTGTATAACTGTAAGGCACACTTAAAATTCACAGAATCAATATGTTAAAAGCGACACTGAGCCGGCGTACAGGCGCTGTATGCCAGTATGGACGTGCTAACAATCAAATATTCAATAGCTTACAAGCGAAGATTGGAAAGGCGTACAGGCGCTGTATGGCTGTACGGACGCGGTTAACGATCAAGTAATCAATATCTTGCATCGAACGTCGAAGCGGCTCGCTGGCGCATTCATACTGTGCGCTCTCCGCTTGGATGCCAAATGCCAGCCGGTTTTACCGGCGAGACAATTGAACCAGGGCGTCAATCAATCCCGGGATATCCGAGACACTGGCTTCAGCTGCAGGCTCCCAACCGAGCTCGCGCAATGTCTGGCTGGTAATCGGTCCAATCGATACGGCTGAAACTCCCGCAAACGGAAACTTGATTCCCGCAGCGCGGGCCGCTTCTGCAAGGTGCGTTGCGCTTGATGAACTGGTGAAGGTTACAGCATTGATCCCCGCAGTCAGCGCCCTGCGAAGCTGCTCCGGTGCGCCTTTGGGCATTATGTTCCTGTAGGCGTCGACGACATCGACCTCGGCGCCGACCTGTCGCAGCACAGCGGGAATAACGTCTCTTGCGATTGCCGCGCGGGCCAGTAGAAGCCGCCGCCCTGAAACAAGGCTCGTCAAGCCGTTGCTTAAACTCTCCGCCACATAAGATTCCGGAACCAGTGTGACTGCGAGCCCCACCTTCCGTGCGGCGGCCGCAGTCGCGTCTCCAATCGCGGCGATCTTCAATGAAGCCGGCGGCTCAAGCCGAAGTTCCAACTTCGCCGCGCGCTCGACAATCGCGCGAACCGCATTGGCGCTAGTGAGAATCAGCCAATCGTACCGCTCGAGCTGGCGGAGAGCCCTGTCGAGCGCGTCGAAGCTTGCCGGAGGGCGAATTTCAAGGATCGGGACTTCAACTGGTTCAGCACCGACAGCACGAAGACCTTCGCTGAGCTTGCCGGCCTGGTGTGCGGCGCGAGTTACAAGCACGCGGCGACCGGAGAGTGGCACTGTGCTCATTGCGCTGCTCCGCCTGACGACTCCAGCAGCGGCCCGGCTCCCGCATCGAGCAGCATCTTCGCGACCAGTCGGCCGAGTGCAGTGGGGTCGCTGTCGGCTCGCGGTGCGGAGTGATAGATGCGCACTGCCACGCCCGTCTCGGGTGCAGCGACTACAGCGAAAATCTCGTCAGTGGGTCCGGCTCCACTACCCGCGATGGCTATGCCAGCCCGGCAGTGAATGCCGATTGGCACTTGGCACCCGCCACCCAAAGCAGCCAATGCGGCCCGCTCGGCTGTCACGGCAAAGCGTGTCGGCTCATGGTCCAGAAAGGCGACCGCTTCGATGGTCGCCGCATCGTCTTTGCGGGTCTCAATGCCAAGCGATCCCTGCCCTGCGGCGGGACAAAAGTTCTTCGGATCAAGGCGCTCACGCAGCCAATCGGTCTTGCCTAACCGTTCAAGGCCTGCGGCAGCGAGCAGAATCGCGTCCACCTGTCCCTCGGCGAGTTTGCGCAGTCGCGTATCCACGTTGCCGCGAAACTCAATGGCATCGATGTCGGGCCGCAGAGCCTTTAACTGCGCGCGGCGTCGCTGGCTGCTGGTTCCCACCTTCGCACCCTGCGGTAGCGCGGCGAGACTTGCATAGTTCACCGAGACAAACGCGTCTCTGGGATCGACGCGCGGAGGCGTTGCAGCCAACGCGAACGGCGCGGGCAGGTCGGTAGGCAAGTCCTTGAGAGAGTGAACAGCAAGGTCTACGCGCCCGTCCGCAAGCGCTTCCTCGATTTCCTTGGTAAACATGCCCTTGGAGCCCACCTGGGCAAAGGTGACTTCCTGCACGCGATCACCGGTTGTCTTGATGATCTCGATTTCGACGATGTGTCCTTCGCCGCGAAGAAGCGCAGCGATGTGGTTGGCCTGCCAGAGTGCCAGCTGAGAGCCACGGCTCCCTATGCGCAGATTCATCGGCGAATCTCCACGCCTTGCTCGCTTGCCTTCTTCTGCTCGGTATCGGCCTGCTCAGAACTTGCCTCGCGGTGCGCGGACTTCTGAACCTGCCGCTCCCCATCCGGAGTCGCCTCAGCCGAAACAGACCAGGCCTCGCAAAGCGCATCGAGGCGTGCCGAATCGCCCTCGCGTGCAGCCTGCTTGATTGCCTGCATGGGCGGGTGGAGGAACTTGTTCACCAGGCCGCGCGTGAGGGCTTCAACGGCGGCGGCCTGCTCCGCAGTCAGCGTTCCGAGTCGAGCCTGGATACGATGAAGTTCGCCCTGGCGAATCTCCTCAGCTTTGCGTTGAAGGGCCACGATTGCAGGCGCCAGATTGACTGTGCGCTGCCGCTGCTGGAAGCGCTCGACCTCTGCGGCAATCAGCGATTCCGCGTCGCGCGCTTCGCGGCTGCGCTCTTCCATGTGAGCGGCGGCAACCTGCTGCAAGTCGTCGATGTCGTAAACAAATATTCCGTCCAACTTGTTCATCGCCGGGTCCACATCGCGGGGCACGGCAATATCGATAAAGAACATGGGGCGGTTGCGGCGGCGATGCAGGAAGGCCTGTCCATGTTCGGGACGGAAGATGTGGTGAGGCGCGCCGGTGGAGCTGATGACGATGTCTGCGCTGCTGGCAGCTTCGTAGAGCTGCTCGAATGGAACCACCTGCGGAACCACGAGGCCTTGAAACTCTTCGGCCATCCGGCGGGCGCGCTCTTGTGTGCGGTTAGTGACCAGAATTGCGCCTGCTCCCTGCTGGACCAGATGACGCGCGGCCAGTTCGCTCATCTTGCCGGCGCCGACAAGGAATACGGTCCGTCCCTGCAGCGAACCGAAGATTTTGCGCGCCAGATCAACGGCGACCGAAGCAATGGAGACGTGGTTCGAACCGATTCCGGTTTCGGAGCGTGCCTTTTTTGCGGCAGCGAAAGCGCTCTGGAGAAGGTGTTCGAGTTGCCCAGCTACGGTGCCCGAAGCCTTGGCGACAGCAAAGGCATCTTTCACCTGGCCCAGTATCTGAGGCTCGCCCACCACCATCGAGTCGAGGCTGGCGGCCATGCGGAAGAGATGGCTGACGGCTTCATTATCGCGGTGTTCGTATATGTGCGGAGCCAGCAGTGCAGGGTCCAGACCGAAATGGCTATGTAGGAAGCTGGTCAGATCGGTATCCGGAGATTCGACGGCGGCCAATAACTCCACGCGGTTGCACGTGGAAACGATCATGCACTCGCTGACACCGGGCATGTCGGCGAGGGCACGTGTGGTCTCGGGCAGGTCTTCACGGGAGATAGCAATGCGCTCGCGCAGTTCGATGGGCGCTGTCTTGTGGTTCACTCCGATGAGCGCGAGAGTCATTGGGGACCGAACCTGTGCACATGGCTGAAGAGGTTTGCGGCCCAGACGGCCATCATGACGACGAGAACGGCGCCAGAAAGGTATGCAGCTTTGCGCCCACGAAGGCCGACGCTGCGACGAACGAAGAGCAGGAGGACATACACTGCCCAGCTGATGAAGGAGGCAATGACTTTGGGGTCGGCGAAGTAGGCGGCGCCAAGGGTAGTTTCCTGGGCAAGCACGGAGCCGATGACAAGCCCGACTGTCATGCAGGGAAAGCCGAACTCCAGCGTTGCATGGGAGATGCGCTCGAGGGTGTCGAGGGGTGGCAGCCATTCAAACGGCGCCCACCAGGAGCTTTCTCCCGGTTTTGGTTTGGATTTGATTCGGCGCTCTTGCACGAGGTAGAGCATGGAGGCCAGGAGACTGAAGCAGAGGGCGGCGTAGGCCACGAGGAGGGCGACGATGTGGGCTACGAGCCAGCTTGTCCGCACACCTTCGGAGGGAAATGTGTAACGATCGGGTCCCAGCGCAGGGACAAAGACCAGGAAGAATGTTGCCGGCAAGGCAAAGATACCCAGGGAAATAGCGTCGTACAACCACCAGACAAGAAAGAACAAGGCAGCCACGGCTAGACCGAGAAGGGATTCGATCTCCCGGACGGTAACCGGCATCCAATGGTGGGCTTGGACAAGCATTTCGACTACGGAGACGAAGTGGAAAAAGAAGGCCATTCCACCCAGATGCACACATGTTTTCCGCCAGCGGAGGATGCCATAAAGCACGGCTGGGAAGACGGCAACACACGCCGCCGCGTAGAGGATAGCCGCAACTCGTAGCCAGAGGAGATACATCTCGTTCTTCACCTTAAAGCGTTGAGGGGCAGTAGACTGTGATCTAAATCACCTAAAACGGGCATCAGAGATCAGGGCTCAGGGGTCATTTCCAAGTTCCCGCACGCCGAAAAGCCGCGTACGAGCTGTTAACTCTAGAGTAAATCTTCCGGGTGAAGGCGTGGGCGCAAGAGTGCATGCGGAGATACACAGAATTTTGGCGAAATTGGACAATTAGGTGGTTTCTAAGCGAGTTTGGCCTCCCGGCGGCTCGTAAGTTGTTGATTCCTGGTTGAGCGAGTAGCGTAAGTGCGGATTTTTTACGCTTTTTCGTGTTTCTTGAAAACTATCTTAACTCATTTAGTTTGTTTGTTTTATGGGACATTTCTAGGAGATGTGCGCGCCAAAAGCGACCATTTCTTGCCATTTTGCGCCTGGTGGGCTGAAATCGCTTTTTGCAGAGGTTTGTCGCGGAGCGGTCGCTGGAGGTTTTCGGAAACTCGATGGTTGCGGACCGCAAGGGCGGCGGAGATTGGCGGAATACGGGCGTTGGTGGTGCACACGGGAGATGGGCAGGCGCGAAGGATTCTTGAGCGGTTCGATTTTGAGGGGTCGCCTACGGACCCGCTCCATCTCTTTGTCGCGGTGAAGAATATCTGGTACTTCCGGCTTCCCGGAATTACTGCGGCTGAGTCGTGGTCGTGGTCGTCGTTTGCGTCTGTTGCTCCGGGGTACGGTTCTTGGTGGTCGTTGTCTTTTGCTTCTCCTTCGTTTCCTGCTTCTTATTGTTGCGATTTCCCTTCGTTTTGGTCTTAGTGGTCTGGGTGGTGTGGGTTGTTGGCTCAGTTGGAGTCTGTGTCGTGGTGGTGGTGGATTGCGTGGTGTCCTGTGCAGTTACCGGCAGCGACATCGCAAGCACGACGAGCGATCCGACGACAACAGCACATAGTTTCCTAAACTTCATTCGAGTCTCCTTATGTTCGTCTGGAATGTGAGCCTTGAGTGACGCTCGGATTCCGACCGCGGCGAACTGCTTCCTTCCCGGTATGGCTAGGGTCGCCTATCGCCGACCGCAATGCTGTGCAGAATGGCTCATGGCGTGAGACAAGGCCTGCTGTCAGGCCGATTGGACGATTATCAAGTTGCGCAAAGGAGGGACATGCGGCGGGGTTGTTGCGGGACGAAGACGAAAGGATTAGTGGGTCGCCGATGGCCGGTAGATGATGCCGATCACAATGCCGAACCCTGCTGTGTCAGTGGGCGAACCTTTCCGTCGTTATTCGTCAAGGGCTTTGGGTTTGACCTACCTGCGCGCGCCTCCCGATACCTCAAAGCATGCGTCAGTCTCGGCATTGACGTGAATTATCCACTGTCGAGAGGCTTCCTACCGCTAGTCCGTCCCGCCGCGATACTCTTAAAGCCAACGTGATCAAGGGAGACAAACAACCCGGCGCTACGCGCTTTACCCCTTTGGACGAGGGCTCTGCGGATGAGACGCCGGCTCCTCCTTTGGATAAGGCTCCTGCAGAATTGACGCCGTTCATGCGGCAATGGACGGCGGCGAAGCGGGAGAATCCGGACGCGCTGCTGTTTTTCAGGATGGGGGATTTCTACGAGCTCTTTTATGACGATGCGGTAGTGGTAAGCCGGGAACTCCAATTGACGCTGACGGCACGAGACCGGGAACGCAATCAGCCGATGTGCGGGGTTCCCTACCACGCGGTGGACGGGTACCTGACGAGGTTGCTACGCAAGGGTTACCGCATAGCGATCTGTGACCAGATGGAGGACCCAAAACTTACCAAGAAGATTGTTCGGCGAGAGGTGACGCGGGTTCTTACGCCAGGGACGGCATTGGATAATGCGCTGGGGCAGGAGCAGAACAACTTTCTTGCGGCGCTGTTTGAGGTGGGAAGAGTTGCGGAAAGGACTCCCTCGGGGGCAAAAGCCCATGACAGTTTTGGACCGCACCCGGCGCGGCTGAAGCCGCGCCCTTTCAAAGCTGAGGGCATCTCATCGGAAGATCAAAGCGGGAAAGAGCATGGACTGATTTGCGCTGTGGCGCTGCTGGATGTCTCGACCGGAGAGTTTCGGACGGCGGAGTTTCACGGGGCGAATGCGCGAGAGCTGGCCGCGGACGCGATTCTGATGGCAGGGGCAAGCGAGGTGCTTGTGGCTTCGAGCTCTGAGCTGCCGGCAGCGCTCGAGCGGATTCCTGCGCGGACACGCGTTGAGGATTGGGTCTGGACGCGGGATTTTGCGGTGCCGCTGGTGGAGCGGCAGCTTGGCGTGAGGTCGCTCGAAGGATATGGGTTGGTGGGGCACGAAGCGGCGGCGATTGCGGCCGGAGCCGTGCTGCATTACGTTCGGACGACGCAAAAGAACGAAGCACTGCACGTGGATTCGCTGCGCTTCGAGGAGCACTCGACGGCGCTGGAACTGGACCAGGTGACAGTACGCAATCTCGAATTGGTGGAACCGCTGTTCGTGGGACAGGATTCGCGGGCCACGCTGTTTCACACGCTGGACGAGTGCCAGACGCCGATGGGCAAACGGCTATTGCGTGCGACTATCTTGCGACCGCTGATGGATGTGGAGGCACTGGAGGCTCGCTATGAAGCGGTCGGCGAGGCACATGGAGATTTGCTGCGGCGGGAGGAGATTCGCCGCGCGTTCAATGGAATTCTGGACCTTGAACGGCTGCTGGCGCGGCTGAGTCTGGACTCAGCGGGGCCGCGCGATGTAAGGGCGCTCGCTGCGAGTCTGCGCAGGCTGCCGGGGCTGAAGACGGCTCTCGGTGCGATGAAGGCGGCCAAGTGGCGGAACGTCGCAGAGAGGCTGGATACGCTTGAGGACGTGACGGCACGGATTGAGAAGACGCTGGTGGAAGAGCCCCCATTGACGCTGGTGGATGGAGGAGCGATTGCGGCCGGTGTGGATGTGGAACTCGATGAGCTGCGCACTATTTCAACAACCGGACGGCAAGCGATTGCGGCCATCGAAGAGCGCGAAAGACAGAGAACGGGCATTGGATCGCTGAAGGTGCGTTACAACTCGGTGTTTGGCTATTACATCGAGATTACGAAGGCGAACCTTGCGATGGCTCCCGCGGACTATGAGCGCAAGCAGACGCTGGTGAACGCGGAGCGGTTTACGACGCCGGAGCTTAAAGAGTACGAGCGGAAAATCTTAACGGCGCACGACCGTTCGATAGAGATTGAGAAGCGGATTTTTTCTGAACTGCGGACTGCGGTTCTGGAGGCGGCCGGGCGGATTCGACGCTCGTCTGCGGCAGTGGCGGAGGCGGACCTGCTGGCGAACTTTGCGCACCTGGCGGCGGGGCGACGGTATGTGCGTCCTCGGATTGCCGAGGAGCCGGTGATTGAAGCAGTGGCTGCCCGGCATCCGGTGATTGAGCAGTGGATGGAGGAGACGCGCGAGGGACGATTCATTGCCAACGACCTTTATCTGAATGCGGCGGATGATGGGCCAAGCCTGCTGCTGATTACCGGACCGAACATGGGCGGCAAGAGCACATATCTGAGACAGGCTGCAATGCTGGTTCTACTTGCCCAGATGGGTTGTTTTGTGCCGGCGGAAAGCTTGCGCTTCGGCCTGGTGGATCGGATTTACACACGCATCGGGGCGAGCGACAATGTGGCGCGTGGCCGCTCGACCTTCATGGTGGAGATGACAGAAACCGCAACGATCTTGAATACGGCAACGAGGCGGTCTTTGATTCTTCTGGACGAGATGGGTCGCGGTACGGCGACGTTCGACGGGCTGAGTCTGGCGTGGGCAACTGTCGAGTTTCTTCACGCTGACACGGGCGCGAGGACGCTATTTGCGACGCATTACCATGAGCTGACAATGCTGGCCGAGAAGTTGCCGCGAGTGCGAAATCTGCGCGTGGGCGTGAAAGAAGCAGCAGGCGGAATTGTGTTTCTGCACAACATTGAGCCGGGTGCGGCGAGCAAGAGTTATGGAATTGAAGTGGCACGACTGGCGGGGCTGCCTGCGCCGGTAATTGAGCGGGCTAAGCACGTGCTGCGCCAGCACGAGAAGCAGGAGCGTCAGAGCGTTCAAGTGGAGACTGCCGCGGAGCCGATGCAACTGACAATGTTTACACCGCTCTCGCAAAGGATTGTGGATCGGATTGAGGCGACGGACGTGAATTCGCTGACGCCGCTGCAAGCGCTGAATCTGCTGGAGGAGTTGCAACAGGAATTGAAGGAGCGGGGATGACAGCGAGTTTGCGGCGAGCGGCGGGAAGCCTGCTAGTGGTGGGGCTCGGCGGTACGGAACTGACCGGTCTGGAGCGCGCGTGGCTCAGGCTAGTGCGGCCGGCAGGGATCATCCTGTTCCGGCGCAACATTGCCGATGCGCGACAGACGCGTGCGTTGCTGGACGAAGCCACGGGCCTCGGCGCGGCGCACGAGTTGCGATGTGTGGATGTGGAAGGCGGATCGGTTGACCGGCTGCGGGATGCACTGGCGCCGATGCCCTCGGCACAGGCTGTCGCGCGGAACTCCTATCCCATGTCTCAAAAGCGAGACATGGGGCACCCGCGCTTTCCCACCCTTGCGCAAAAAACGCGCAAGGATGGGGCACCCGTCAGCGGTGGGATGGAAGGCTCCTGGCCGGCGCGGGAGCATGGCGAGTTGGTTGCACAAGCAGTGAAAGCATTCGGCTTCAATACAACGCTCGCGCCGGTGGTGGACCTGGGGCTGCCGGAATCGGCTGAGGTGATGGGCACGAGGGCCGCCACTGCGACGGTAGCGGGAGTGGTGGAATATGCTCGCGGATTTCTGAGCGGTCTCGCAATGCATGGTGTCGTGGGGTGCGGAAAGCACTTTCCTGGATTGGGTGGTGGCACGCGCGACTCGCATCTTGAGACACCGGCGATTCGACGGAGTGGACGTGAGCTGTGGCGCGAGGACCTTGCGCCTTATCGCGAATTGCGTGACGAGTTGCCGATGGTGATGGTGAATCATGCGGCGTATCCTGAGACGCCGAGTAAGGCGATGCCAGCGAGCGTGTCGCCTTATTGGATTACAACGGTGCTGCGCCGGCGGATCGGGTACTCGGGGATCGTCTTCTCAGACGATCTTGAGATGGGCGGGATTCTGAAGTTCATGCGAATGGAAGAGGCCGTCGTTGCAACTGTCCGCGCCGGTATGGACTTGATGGAGATTTGTCATAGTCCGGAGTTGATTCTGCGTGCCTATGAGGCGTTGGTTGCGGAGGGCGAACGGTCCACGGCGTTTCGCGAGATGGTGCTGATGCGTGCGAAGAGGACTGCCCGGTTGCGGGCGAAGCTTTTTACGCGCGGGATTCCAAAGGCACTTTCAGAAAAGCAGTTTGAGGCGCTACGGGTGCGGATTCTGCGCTTCGGCGAGACGATTGCGAGTTACCAACCCACGGCAGAGGTGCGGTCCGCATGAACGCGAAGGCGATGACCGTAGCGGGCATCATGAGCGGAACGTCGGCAGACGGAATCGACGTTGCGGTGGTGCGAATTGTGCCCGGCAAACAGCGGCCCAAACTGACACTGCTGGCGCATGAGGGATTTCCCTTCCC